>JBGQLF010000490.1:0-7343 GCA_041499985.1 Gemmataceae bacterium | reverse complement strand
GTGGCACCTCTTGCCGTTATGCTCCCGTCGCTTTTGCCGGCCACGCGCCCGCCTTGCTCGGTCGGCGCGTAACGGTCCGCGCTGAACAGGTTGTGGACGATGGGATTTTGGCGCATGCGGAACCCGAAGCTGAGCTGCCTTCCAGGAAGGATGTACACTCGACGCGGGGTGTTTTGACCTGAGCCCGCGCGGCTGACTTTACTTCCAAGCAGCACGATCTATAGTAAAGATATGAACAAGCAAGCAACCGTGGAACAGTGGAACACGGCGACACGCGCTGACTGCCCTCCCAGTACGCCGGTGCTGCTGAATCATTCTTACCGCTACCTCAAGGGGGAGCGCGTCGAGGATGTCTTTTGCGTCAGCTTGCGCAAACTTCATTATGATGAAATCGCTACTCTGGAGCTGGCCGAGGAGCTCATTCACCTGATCACTGACGAAGGCTGCCGCAGACTGGTCCTTAGTCTGGGCCCGGGGACGCTCGAAGTCCTCTACAGTGTGTTCCTGGCGAAGCTCGTTACGATCCAGCGCTTGCTGCGGGAGCGGGGCGGCGCACTCAAGCTGTGCGATCTCACGCCTCAAAGCTTCGATGTCTTTGCCGCCTGTAAGTTGACGGAACACTTCGAATTTGTTTCGGACAAGTCCACGGCTCTGGCAGCGTTCCCGGTGGGAGTCACCGGGCGCTAGACCCGCATCGTCTGCCAGCGGCCCGTAGTGAAGCGATAGAAGAAGAACCCCCCGCGGACGAGCAAGTCGCCGAACATTGCCAGCCAGGCGCCCCAAAGTCCTAAATTGCCTCCGGGCCAAACGCCCAAAGGTCCCAGATCGACTCGCTCTGCCGTCAACACAACTGCCAACGGGAGGCGCACGGCCAGAAAGCCGAACCAGGTGAACAGCACCGGCATGCGCGTATCGCCGGCCCCTCGCAAAGCGTAAGTAAAGACGATGGTGCTGGCCAAAGCCGGCATGGAAAAGGCGACCAGCCGCAGCACCGGCACGCCCACGTCGATCACTGCTCGTTGCTCGGGAAAAGGA
This sequence comes from Gemmataceae bacterium, assembly GCA_041499985.1. Taxonomy (GTDB): domain Bacteria; phylum Planctomycetota; class Planctomycetia; order Gemmatales; family Gemmataceae; genus JBGQLF01. The sequence goes on along the minus strand of JBGQLF010000490.1, from coordinate 6,308 downwards.
CAATTCAGGGCGAACATTTGCGGTGCCAGCGCGAAGAAGATCGCTCCCATCAAGCACATAACGCCACAGCCCATGCCGTAGGTCACCCAGCCGATGTGCGCCGCCTCGCGCGGCTGGCGGGCACCCAGGTTCTGACCCACGAGCGTCATGGCGGCCGTGCCAAAGGCTCCGCCCGGCAGCCAGGCCAGCGCTTCCCAGCCGAGCGCGATGCCGTGGGCGGTGCTTGCCGTATCGCCCAGGCGATTCACGATGCTGAGGAAGCACAGCTGCCCACTGGCCAGCGACAGGCTGTCCACCGCGGCCGGCACACTCACGCGCAACAGACGCCGAATCAGACGCCCATCCGGCCACAAGAGACGGAGCCGCAGCTGGAGTCCCGCCCGTCCACGTGCCAGGACCACCAGCACCACGAGGGCGCCGAGGGTGTGGCTCAAGGCAGTCCCCAGGGCGATACCGACAAAACGCAACTCGGGCAACGGCCCCAGGCCCAGAAAGAGCCCCCAGGCGAGTGGCAAGTTGAGGACCGCGACACCCCCGAGTACCCAGAACCCCATCAGGGTATCACCGGCGCCCACCAGGCAGGCAATCCCGGCGGACTCGATCACCTGAAAAACCAGGAACAGAAACAACGGCCGCAGATAGTCCGCGGCGAAAACCGCGGCATCGCCGCGCAACTGGAGCAAGTGCACCAACCCGCCCAGGCCGGACAACCCGATGACACTGCCGATCAGGCCGAAGGCAATTGCCAGGAGAATCGACTGGTTGGTCACGCGAATGGCCAGGCCCTGGTCCCCAGCACCCACGAAGCGAGCGACCAGGGCCGTGCTGCCGACGCTCACGAAGACGGTGTAGCTCGTGATGAACCAGGCCATGTAGTGGGCGGTCGTCTGGGCAGCCTGGTAAGAAATGTGACGGGCGCTGATCTGCCGGCCGGCTTCCCAGGCGGCTTCGGCGGCGAGGGCATTTGCCAGACCAGTACCAACCGCAGGGCCGGCAGCGACGGTCAGGACGTGCAAGCGATGACCGAGCGCCTCGGCCTGTTCCCGCCGCGGCAGCGGCTCCAGGCGGCCGGCCAAGATGCGATCGGAGAAACCCACCGAGAAGATCAGCAACTGCTGCGCCAGTACCGGCAGGGCCAGGATCAGCACACGCCGCCAGGCCGGCCGCCGCGGATCGAGCCAGGGCTTGGGCGGCGTGGCCGCGGGCACTCGAGTGGACGGGACCCCGTTGGTGCTAGACACTAAGATCCTTCTTGGCTAATGAGCCACTCATCTCCCCCGGCGATCCGAAAGCGGTCGTCCAGGAAGAGCTTCCGACCCGGCCGGGTTTCCAGGACGTCGTTCACGTGGACGCTGCCGCCTCGGATTAGGTGCTTCGCTTGGCCACCGCTGTCGACCAACCCGGCGGCTTTGAGCGCCTGCGCCAGGGTCAGGTGATCGCCGCGGAGCGGCAGGTAGGGCATGGCTTTGTCCTCAGGCGAACAAAATTCTTGGACGCTGGGTCATTCCCAACAGCAACTTTGTGTATAATATGTTAAGACATAAGGAGTTCCAGCAGTCCTTGCCAAAAATCCCGTAAAACATCGGAGAATTCATGTCTCAGCATCCCAGACCCACCGCCCCTCTCGCGTGAGTTTTCGCGTGAGTTTCCCTTGTCCCCTGCCTCGCAGCCTCTACAATAACAGCACTCAGACATTCGCCCGCCCCTTCCTTCGAGGATTGCATCATGGCGAAACGAGGCCCCAAACCGCAAGTACGCTGGTGGGCCAAAGACGGCGGCGGTTTTTATTATAGAGACCGGTTGCTGCTACGCTGCAAGGAAGACGACTCGCCGAACGGCCCCAACTACGAAGCGGCGCTGAAGGAGCGGAGCAAAATCGACCGCCAAGATGCCGGAAAGGGGACTGATGATTTCGCTGTCAGCGCGTTGCTCAACGAGTACCGGCAGTTTCTACGCAACCAAAAACGGGACCAAACGCTTCGCGTATTTGAATGCTTCCTCAAGTCCTTTGCCAAACGCTACGGCGCGTTGCCCGTGGGAGCGCTACGTGGCTATCATGTCCGGGAATGGCTTGACGCCTCCCCTACATGGACACGAGGAAGTAAGCGTCTTGCCGTCAGCCACCTATCCATCGCTCTGAATTGGGGTGTCAAAGATGGGCTTATCACCAATAACCCTTTGCATGGCCGCATCACTCTGCCCAAAGAACATCCTCGCGGGCGCGAGGCGCGCTTGTCATCGGAGTTAGCAGAGCTATTGATCGCCAACGCAAGTTGTGAGTTCACTAAGGTATTGCGTATGCTCCGCCATACGGGCGCGCGGCCGGAAGAAATCGAACAGATGGAGGCTTTTAACTATGTAAAAGGACGGATTATCTACCGATGGAATGCGGATCACGGCCATATTCACAAACAGGCAAAACGGGGGAAGCAGACGGATCGAGTGATTTATCTAACGCCCGAATTGCAGGAGATCGTCGAGCAAGAAATCGCCCGGCATCCTACTGGCCGCGTATTTCGTACCCCACGCCGGCATGATTGGAATCAACCCAACCGGGGCGAAGCGTGGCGCTGTTTATTGAAAGCCAAACCCGTCGCCGCATACATCAAACACCACGGCCTAAACCCCCGTCATATCATACCGTATTCCTTTCGGCACACATTCATCAGTCAATGGATCGACGATGGACGATCGATCAAGATCGTGGCGGATTTGTGCGGAACCTCGGTCGCCATGATCGAAAAACACTACGGCCACCCTGACGAAGGCAGACTGGAGGCCATGTATCTCGATTTCATGGCTACCACAAATCAATCGCTCCCGGACGGCGGTGCAGCGACGGTTCCCTAGCGCTGGCCACCGGCAGAGCGTCCTGCCGCAGCGCCTCCCGCTTATGACCGGCTAGGAAGGCATCAAGGTCGGCTTCCGACACGCGAATTGTTCCTCTGCGTCCACGGCCGCCCAGCCGCACATGAGCCAACCGGCCATCGGCAATCCAGCCGTACACCAGGCTTTCAGAAACATTCAGTCGCTCAGCCACTTCCTTCACGTCCAACACTGTTGCACCTCACATTTCGATGCCGCCATCCCTCTGCTTCTGCCCTATCCTCTCCGGCTCGCAAACCCGTTCATCAAGACTCTTGTCTCTGCCCGGCGCATCGAGCTGCTTCCTCACGTCTTTCAGATCGAGCATCTTCGCCGATGGATCGATCGATAGCTGAATGCCATCAAACCATGTGCCAGGGTAGATTTCCTCCGGTGCTTTTTCCTGCACGTCCTCCAGCACCCTATCCATCACTTGATCTTTCTCCTCGCGCGTCAGCCCCGTCCAATCCACTTTCGCATTTAGCGCTTCCCACTGCTTGGCTTTCGGCAGTTCGACAAACATCCTCCCAAACCCGAAAGAGCTTATAAGTCCCTCCCCAGGGTAATCGCTAGTTACGGCTTCCTCGATTTCCCGCGTGATGCGGCCAACAATGGATGCCCTGAAGTGATTGCTACTTTTGCCATGCTGCACCTCACATTTCATGCCCCCGACCCTGCTGGCGCTCGACACGTTTGCGCGGTTGCATTTCCTGCTTCCGCTCCTTGGCCAGCCCAGCCAAATCCTTAATTTCCAGTTCCAGGCGTCGCTTCTCCTCTGCGTCCATGTTGCCTTTTGCATCCCTGAGAGCTAACTGCTTGTGCCAAAGCAACAGGTGTGCATCCCCGCACTCCTTCAGACCGGCACGGCCAAACTTACGATAGAGCGCATCCAGCCGTTCCAGTTCCTTCTCCATCCAGGTGTCGTTTCGCCACCGGCCGGTTTCCACGGCGTCACCTCACATTTCGATACCCTTATCGGTAGTCCGTTTCCGTTCTTGGCTCTTAGCTACTTCCATCGCCGCTTGGCGCTGATAACCATTCAGCGCATCGACAATGAATTGAGCATCCGCCTTCGCCCGCGCAACGGCATCGGCCTCGGGCTGCAATTCGATGAAGGCCATGCCGTGTCCATTCGGCGCGTGAATGTACACGGCGTCGTGCGTCTCAAAGAGAGCTTTTGGCACAACGCTGCTGTAGTAAGCTCCGACCGCCTCAGGGGCAATAGTTTCCCTACTGAATTCAGGGCGGTACGCATTCAGGGCGGCAATAATCAGTTGCCCGTTGGTTTTTGCTTCCTTGTCGCCGACGCCAGGCTCCCCATGCTCCGCATCCCAAAACCAGATACGCGCCATCTCCCTGCCGTTAGGGGCGTGGATGATGATTTCATCTTCCGTCCCGTTCCGCCCAATGCTGCCAAAGTATTTCACTTGCTTGGCCATCAGTTTCGGCTCCTTTTTAGCAATTCCTCCAACCACTCCCCTTCCGGCGGCCGCTCGATCCAACTCACTAGCCCATCCTTGTAGACCGTGAAAACAGCCCCGCAGGCTGGGCATCGCACCTGAAGGCACGGCTTCCTGATCCTCACCTTGAGTTTTGCCCAGCATGCGGAGCAGCGCACAATCATCGAAACTCCTCAGGTCGTTTGCCAAACTTCTGCGTAAAATCGTGCGCAAATTCGTCCAGCAATGCATTAGCCCGATCCGGCTTGCCGGTGTGCAATTCCCGATTGGCCTGGGAGATCAAAGAATCCAGTCGCCGCTTGCTTTCACGATTCTTCCGCCGTGCATAGACTAGCAAGCATGTGCCCCCACCCAGACAAACGGCCATAAACGACAGGTATGCACGTGGATCATGGTATATATCAGAGTCCCAGCGCTCCGGGTGTTGCAAATCATCATAGAGCCAGAAAACCAGGCGAATCACCTGCACCACCACGATAATCATCGCCAGCGCCGCCAAAACATGGTCGCTTTTCTTCATGAATCACCATAGGGAAAAAGACGGGGGCTGGGCGATCCCCCTAACGGTTACCCCTCCCCATAATGGCTATTTGCGTAACTTTCCTCGGACTTGCGCTTTTCCTCCTCCGTTTGGAACGTAGCTGTCTCATTCCCACCATCACAACCATCGGCCATCATGAAAAGCACTACCAATGCCATCAACTCCATCGCCTTCTCCTTTTATGGAAACGCCTCAATGAATCCGCCACAACGGCTGCTCAGCCTTCCCATCTCCTACGCTCTTCTCTTTCGCGCTTTAATTCCTCCTGTTGCTCGCTGCTCATGCAGACATCATCGCCGTCATCCGTGCCAACTGCCATCACTGCGAGCACCAATGCCAGTACCTCCATTGCATTCTCCTCTTACTGAATACAGGTAACGCTCATCCTCTCCCTGCTACTTTCCGATCCTACGTTCCGCTAATCCCTCCATTTTTGGGCTGTCAACGCAGCCCGGCGGCAACGAGGGCGCCGGCGGCCCAGATACCGACGCCGAGGACGGCGCCGGTCAGTAGCCGAATCCAGCGGCCGCTGCGGTAAGCGTGAGCCGTGCCAATTTGGGCGAGAACATCAACCAAGGCCGGTGTCCAACACACCACGGACGCCAGGACTAGGTAGCAGCCGGGAAGGGCGTCCCGCAGTGCCGGCGCGAGGAAGGAACCGAGCACGCTGCCCAGCACTATCCCGGAGCAGCGCCAGCACAACGGGCAGACCAGGCTGCCGAGGCGTGGGGCGTCGCGGCGGCAGAGGCAGTCCTTGCCGGGGCAGAACATCATTTGTTCCCTGCGCAGCAGCAGGAAAAGATGGCCAGAGCGATCAGGACCGCGACGACGGTTTCCATGACGAAAGACTCCCTTCGGATCGAAGAATCGGTTGCTGGAGGCCGCCCTCCGCCCCGGTGCGGAGCCGGGGCGAAGACGGCGGCGGTGTTACTGCTGCAACAGGGTGGCGCCGTTGGCACCGTGCCCAACCGGCACGGAAGCGGGCATCATCGGCGCTGCGGGTGGCGCAGGCGCCGGAAGAGACTGGGGCAGGCAGCCACGCCGAAAGAAGCCCCAGCCGACCAGCAGCGTCAGGGCACCGATGGCCGTGACCAGAACCACGGTGCCATTGGTGTTACGGGCAAATTCGGCACCTCCTTCCTTGGCCATGACCACCGGCACCTCAGCCAATGGCCTGGCCACTTGGCTCACCACTGCACCGGCCAACTCCTTCGTGCCGTTTAGATACGGCTCGGGATTGGCGATAAACGTCGCCGCCACGGCGGTTACGGCCAGCGCCCCCTTGTTGCGCCACAAAAAATCGGGACTTTCTCACGTATACTCCAGCTTGAGCGGACACTTTGGGGCAGCTCAACCTGGACAGCTGGCTGGCAGCAACCTCCTGGATAACAGGCAGTTGTGTTGCAGAGCTTGGGCTGCCATTTGTGGGTCCAAGTGTCCGC
>JBGQLF010000489.1:0-7344 GCA_041499985.1 Gemmataceae bacterium | reverse complement strand
GGTGGAAGTCTCCGCCCGCCCGGCCTTGCCGAAAACTCGTTCCACCTCGGGGAAAACGCGCAGGGTGCGGTCCATCGACTGCAATAACTGCTGCGCCTCGGTGACCGAAAGACCCGGCAGCGTCGTGGGCATGTAGAACAGCGTCCCCTCGTCCAGGGGCGGCATGAATTCAGAGCCGAGTTGGAAGTAGACGGGGACCGTAACCAGGATCAGCATGAGTGCCCCGACGATGGTCAGCGTCTTGTGCCGCAGCACGAAGTTGCACGCGGGCTCGTACAGGCGGAACAAACGCTTGCTAATCGGGTGCTGTTCTTCCGGGTAGTAGCGGCCCACTGTCACCGTGTTCACCAGCCAGGAGAACCAGCGCGGGCGGAAGTGGACGTAGTCCATGCGCGTGAACATCATCCGCATGGCCGGGTCGAGGGTAATGGCCAGCAGGGCGGCAATGGCCATTGCCAGGTTCTTGGTGTACGCCAGAGGCTTAAAGAGCCTACCTTCCTGGTCCACGAGGGTGAACACGGGCATGAAGGCGATGGCAATCACTAGCAAAGAGAAGAAGACGGAAGGGCCGACTTCCTTGAGGGCCTGCAAGCGGACCAGGTGGAAGTCTCCTTGCCGTCCACCCGCGATCCACTGTTCCAGCCGCTTGTAAGCGTTCTCCACCTCCACAATCGCGCCATCGACGAGCACGCCGATGGAGATGGCGATGCCCGTGAGCGACATGATGTTCGAGGTCAGCCCCATGAAGTACATCGGGATGAACGCCAGGATGACGGAGATGGGGATGGTGAGGATCGGGATGATGGCCGAGGGAATGTGCCAAAGGAAGGTCAGAATGACAGCGCTGACGATGATGACCTCGACCAGCAGTTCCTCTTTGAGCGTGTCAATGGAGTGCTCGATCAACACTGAACGGTCATAGGTGGTGACAACCTCGACACCCTTTGGGAGGGACGGTTTGGCCTCTTCAAGCTTGTCCTTCACCCGCTCGATCACGTTCAGGGCGTTTTCCCCGGCCCGCATGATGACGATGCCGCCCACCGTGTCCCCTTCACCGTCGAGGTCGGCGATGCCGCGGCGGATGTCGGGGCCAAGGGTGACGTGGCCGAGTTGCTTGACCAAGATCGGCGTACCCTGCGGGTCACGCCCGACGACGATCTTCTCGATGTCCGGGATACTCTTAACATAGCCACGTCCCCGGACCATGTACTCGGCACCGCTGAACTCGACGACGCGACCGCCGACATCGTTGTTGCCGTCGCGGATGGCCTGGACCACGGTTGGCAGGGGAATGTTGTAGGCATTGAGGGCGTTGGGGTTGATGTTCACCTGGTACTGTTTCTGGAAGCCCCCCACAGAGGCCACTTCCGCCACGCCCGGCACGGACTGGAGCTGGTACCGCAGATACCAGTCCTGAAAAGTGCGCAATTGGGCCAGGTCGTTCTGCCCCGTCTTGTCCACGAGCGCATACTGGTACACCCAACCCACGCTGGTCGCGTCCGGCCCCAGCTCAGTCCGCACCCCTTCCGGCAGGCGCGGCAGGATCTTGGAGAGGTACTCGATGGTCCGGCTCCGTGCCCAGTAGATGTCCGTGCCGTCCTGGAAGATGACGTAGACGTAGGAGAACCCGAAGTCCGAAAACCCCCGAATGGCCTTGATCTTGGGTGCCCCGAGCATGGCAGTGACGATGGGGTAGGTGACCTGGTCCTCGATGATGTCGGGGCTGCGGTCCCAGCGCGAGTAGATGATGACCTGCGTGTCCGACAGATCGGGAATGGCGTCGAGCGGCACTTCGCGCATCGCGTGAACCGCTGCCGTCACCGCGACCACGGTGAAGATCAGGACCAGGAACTTGTTCCGGGCGGAGAACTCGATGATGCGTTCGATCATGGCCGTCCCCCTCACTTGCCGTGGTGGTGATGCTCGTGCTCCGCGCCCGGCTTCTTTTCCTCCCCGGTTTTGGGTGGAAGCGGGGCCTTCGGCTGCGGGGCGGCGCTACCGCCGTGCTGGTGGCCGGTCATCGCGGAGGTGGCCGACTTGAGGCGCGACTCGGCGTCGATCAGGAAGCCTGCCGAGGTCACGATCTCATCGCCTTCGGACAACCCGGCCAGCACCTGAAAGCGCTCGTTGAACTGCCCGCCCAGCGAGACTTCCACGGGTTCGAAGCGATTCCCCGGTAACACGCGGAACGCCAGGTTGCGCACACCCGTTCGCAGCAGGGCCGACTCCGGCACCAGCAGTCCCTCGCCCATGTCGTGCGAGAGGAGCAGGTCGGCGTACATACCGGGCTTGAATTCGCCCTTGGGGTTGTCGATCTGGACTCGGACCTTGACGGTGCGGGTGGTCTCCTGGAAAACAGGTTCGACGAAGGCTACCTTCCCCTGGATCTCCTTTTCCAGCTGCGAGGCGAGGACAATCCGCACCGGCTGGCCGATCTCGATGTGCGGCAGTTCGTACTCGTAGATCTTGGCCTGGAGCCAAACCTCCGACAGGTCCGCGATGCGGTACAGTTCCATCTCCGGTTCGACGCGCGCGCCTTCCAGGACGTTGCGCTCCAAGACGCGACCGCGGATCGGGGAACGGAGCGTCAAGGCCTCGCGTGCCTTCCTGGTCTTTTCCAATTCTTTGACCTCGTCCGTAGGCACCCCCCATAACTCCAGTCGGCGGCGGGCCATGGCCGCCAGCGGCTTCTGCCCTCCGTCCAGGGCGTTCAGGTACTCCTCCTGCGTGGCGAGCAGGTCCGGGCTGTAAATCTCCAGGAGCGGGTCGCCCTTGTTGACGTTTTGGCCGACGAAGTTGACATGGACCTTGGTAACCCAGCCGCTGATCCGCGTATGCAAGCGGGCCAGTCGGGTCTGGTCCGGCTCGATGATCCCGACGGCCCGGATGGACATGAGCAGCCGGTCCTTTGTCACCTTGCCGGTTCGCACGCCGATGAGCTGCTGCCGCTCGGGACTGATCGGCACGACGGAGTACCCGGAGATCTTCGACGGCTCCCCACCCCCCATCGGCGGCATGCTCATGCCGCCGTGTCCCGCGTGCCCGGCATGCGCCCCGCTCGCCGTCGTCGGCTCGTCTTGGGGCTGGTGCGGTCCGTCATGCAGTGAATGAAGCCCCAGCCTGTGGTAAAAGGGCGTAAGGCGTCCTGTGAAGTGGGCGCTGGCGAAGCCTGCTCCCAGAGCGACGCCAACAGCCAGCAGCAGAAGGTGCGAAACCAGCCGCCGGGGGGGACGAGCCTGTGCTTCCATGGAAGTCTCCTCCGTTGTGGAATACGGCCTAACCAGCCAAGTATCGGTCTGGGTTCTCCGCGAACCGCGCACGGCACTCCGGGATGCAGAAGTAATACGTCCGGCCACCATAGGTCATCTGCGCGGGGGCAAATGCCTTGTTGACCCGCATGCCACAGACCGGGTCGGTCACAAGGTTCTCCTCCTGATGGTGATCGGACGTTTCCAGGCGCAGATAGGTGTCCACAAACTGAACGAGCTTGGCCTCAACCCAGGCGATCGCTTTCTCTTCGTTCACCTCGTCCAGGGGCATGGTCAGCTGGCCCTGACCCTCCACCGGGAAGAAAACCGGAAGGATCTCCAGTTGGTACTCGAGCGTGACCGTTTTGATCTCCCCATCGCGGGTCACGCCCATTTCCAGCCTGGCCGTGGCGGGGAAGCGGGTGGTGTGCTCGAACTGAATGCGACACGTGTGGCAGCTGTTCTGAGCCTCCGGCATCCGCGCGTTGTCGAAAAGCGAGCGGAGTTTCTCGATGCGAGGCTGGATCACTTCTTGCACAAGTCGATCCGCCAGTGCCGCGAAGCGCTGGTGACGTTCTTCCGCCTCGAGCATGCGTTGCCGGAGATGATTCTGCTGCAACTGCTGCCGCTCCTCGCTCAGCGCGAGTTTCTCCTTGAGCTTGCGTTCCAGGTCATTCAAGTCCGCCATGAAGGTATCCTCCTTTTCGGTGTCCCAACCGGCATGATGGGTTCTCCAGTCCTAGAATAGTCGAAACCGACCACGCCGGCCTACTCTCTGTTATCCCGGCTCCGTCTCTCTCAGGAACTGAGCCGCTTGTTCCGGCAGCACCGTGTTGATGGCCATGCCGCTGCCCAGTTCGAACCCGGCTGGCCTGGTCAGCCGGGGCAGGATCTCCATGTGCCAGAGGAAGTACCTTTTGTCCTCGTCGCCGCGCGGCGCCGTGTTGATGGTGAGATTGTAGTCCGGGTTGTCCAGGGCCTGGTAGAGCTTGCCGAGGACCGTTTTGAGCAACTCGGCCAGGGGCCGCAGGCGCGCCGGCTCCATCCGCCCAAACGAGGAGCGATGGACTTTGGGCAACACCCACGTCTCGAAGGGGACGCGGGAGGCATAGGGCGTGAGGGCGGCATAGTGTTCGTTCTCGACCACGATCCGCCGCTTCGCGGCCAGCTCCTGTTCGAGGAGATCGCAATAAAGGCAGTTGCCTGTCTGGTCGAAGTAGTCGGTGGCCACGGCGTGCTTGAGCCGGAGTGTGCGCGGGACGACCGGCGTGGCGATCAGTTGCCAGTGCGGGTGGCGCAGCGAGGTTCCGGCCCCCTCGCCGTGATTCTTGAAGATGACGATGGTCTGGAAGCGGCTGTCGCGCATCAGGTCGTTGAAGCGGAGTTGCAAGGTCCGCAGGACGGACTCAAGCTGTTCGACGGGTTCCTGCCCAAGTAAGCGGTCGTGCTCGGGCGTCTCGATAATGACCTCATGCGCCCCACAGCCGCCCATCGAGCGGAAGAGCGGCCCCTCGGTCTGGCGGTCGCAGTCCTCCTCGATTCGCAATGCTGGAAACTTGTTCGGGACCACGCGCACCGTCCAACCCGGCGTATTAGGTGGCGTGCTGCCGCGCACGGCGTAGATCTCCGGCCCCGCCACGGGCTCGTTCCCCGGGCAAAACGGACACCGGCCCTCGGCTGGGGGCAGCGTGGCCGTCATGCCCTTGTTGAGCTCGTGAGGACGCCGGGTCCGTTCCGGGGCGAAGATCACCCAGTCATTGGTCGTGACATCGTAACGCAGAAAGGACATGGTAACACCTCGCGCTCGCCTATCTCTCGTGCTGAGCCACTTCTGGGGAGACCTCCCATGGGATAATGGCGCGCACGCTATTCGGGCTTCGGAAACAGAGGGTCTACTACCTCGCCGTGGAGAGGGGATCCTGCCACGTTCTTGATCGCGTTCTCCCCGATGTGGACTTTACCGGTTTTGTCATGATACCAAATGGCGGTTCCATCCTCCTCCACGCTCAGCCCTGCGTGCTGGTTCGCCGTTCGACCTAACAGATGCAGGGCCGCTTTCTCTTTGCTGATGACCAACCACGTCCGCCTCTGCTCGTTCTCGTCGTAACACACCAGGCTGACTCCTTCCTTGCCCGTACTCAGGGCGGCTCGGCGCTTGCCCTGTTCGTCATAGAGAACCAACCCCGGCGTGTCCCTGGCCAGGCCCAACCACAGGCGTTCCTTCCCGCCTTCGTCCCGGAAGCGGAGGACCGGCCCCGCTTTGGTCATGCCCAGCCAGGCCCGCTCGTTCCCCTTCGCGTCGCGGAGCACGACCTTCTCGGGCTCGCCGGTCTTGCCCTGCGGCTGCTCCTGTCCGCCCATCAGCACAACGGCACCGGCCAGGACGAGGACCCCCGCCCCGGCACATTTCATCCAGCGGTTCTGCCGCTCCAACCTTTCCAGCCGTCCCAACACGGTTGCCTGATCTGCTTGCTGCGTCGTCATGTACGTGTCCCCCAGTTCGTGAATCAAAAAATCCGGTTCTCCCTACGATCCCCTTCGCTGGTCCGAGGCCAACTTGGTATGCCCTGCTGCCAGTAGGGCCCATGGAATCCCGGCGTGTCCTAAAGCTGGCCTTGTTTCACAAGCTCGGGTCGAGGCGCAGCTTTCTGAGAACTCACTTCTTCAGGCTTACTTCTCCGGCTATTTCGCTTTCGCGCGCTCCAGGGCGATCTCCGCCTCCAAACGATGGACCTTCGCCTTGAGGACCATGAAGGGCTGGGCCGTCCCTGTCTTGGCTATGTGGGCGACGTGCTCCTCATGCTTCTTCGCTTCTGCGACAAGCTTTTCGTGAATGGCGATCCGTAACTTCTGGGAATCAGCTAGGTCCAGTTCGGCCCGGAACACTGCCTCGTTCGCCTCGTGCACCCCCACGACCGACGCAGAACCACTCTCGAAATCCCTGGCGGCCTGGGTTGCGATTTCCTGCAAGGTGGCGAGCCGCTCCCGGAGGAGTGTTGTCATCCTCGCGTCCTGCGGCGCCGCCGCGCTTGCCGGTGGCGCGTTGGCGGACCAGTAATAGATGCCGCTGGCAATGAGGGGCAGCAGCAAGGCCAGGGCGATCCCAGTAAGGCGGAGTTGAGATGCGAACATGTCCAGTTTCCTCCTGTGGTAAGGGAGAGCCTTCCTCATGTCGGTGGTGGTCTTCCTCGATCCGCCGGGCCGGGAACTTGTTCGGGACCACCCGCACCGTCCAGCCCGGCGTGTTCGGTGCGCTGCCGCCGCGTACGGCGTAGATCTCCGGGACCGGCCATTCGGCTTACAAGTAGGGACAATGGATGCCTAGCGCCTCATACAACCGATGCGGCACGGGCATCAAAATCAAGACCAAGAGCACAAAGGCAAGAGTGCCGATGATAATCCGTCCCCCACCCAGCTTGGTGAGGTCGTTCAGCGGTGGCAGTCCTTTACCGCCCGCAAGGAAATACACGATTAAGGCCCACATCAGTAAACCGCTCCACACGAAGAGGCCGAGGAAAAGCAGTGCGAAAAGGGCAGCGGTGCCGATGGCAGCGCCACGCACACGACCGAACATCGCGTCCGCGATGTGACCGCCGTCCAGTTGGCCGATGGGTAGCAGGTTCAGGGCCGTCACCAGCAGCCCGAGCCACCCGGCAAACGCCAAAGGGTGCAGGAGGAGACGAGGACCCTCTGCAAGTGTATTTCCCAGAGCGAACTTGGCGGTCAGGGCCAGCAGCACGGAAGAACCAACGCCGATCCCGCCGTGCATGTGGTCCGCCACTTCCTCCGATGCCAAGACGCGGGAATACTGGAGCCCGATCCACAGAGCCGGGATGGCGAAGACCAAACCGGCCAGAGGACCGGCGACCCCAACGTCGAAGAGGGCACGGCGGTTCTCCGCAGGCGACTTAAGCTGGATGAACGCGCCGAACGTGCCCAGCCCGAAGGGCACGGGGATGAAATACGGCAGCGTGACCCGCATGTGGTGCGCCCGAGCCGTGAAGTAGTGCCCGAGTTCATGGGCACCAAGGATCAGCAACAGGGTGAGGGAGTAGGGAAGGCCCGCCAGGAAGTTCCCTGGCTCGTGCAGCAAATC
>JBGQLF010000488.1:0-7345 GCA_041499985.1 Gemmataceae bacterium | reverse complement strand
GCCGCAGATTGGCGAACTTCTGCCAGTCGTCGCCCGGCATTTTGCAGAGCAGCGAGCCCTTGCCGTGCACCACTTCATCGTGCGACAGCGGTAGTACGAAGTTTTCCGTGAAGGTGTACAGCGAGCGGAAAGTCAGCTGGTTGTGATGGTACTTGCGATGCACCGGATCCTGGCTGACGTAGGCCAGCGTGTCATGCATCCAGCCCATGTCCCACTTCAGGCCGAAGCCGAGCCCGCCTACATAAGTCGGCCGCGATACCATCGGCCAGGCGGTGGATTCCTCGGCGATCATCTGCACATCGGGATGGTTCTGGTAGATCGCTTCATTGGCCCGGCGCAAGAAGGAGATCGCGTCCAGGTTCTCCCGGCCGCCGTATTGGTTGGGAATCCATTCTCCCTGGCGGCGCGAGTAATCCAGGTAGAGCATCGAGGCGACGGCGTCGACACGCAGGCCGTCGGCGTGGTACTTCTCCAGCCAGAACAGGGCGTTGCTCAGGAGGAAGCTGCGCACCTCACTGCGCCCGTAATTGAAGATGTAGCTGTTCCAGTCGGGATGGATGCCCTTGCGCGGATCGGCATGCTCATAAACGTGCGTGCCGTCGAAATACCCCAGACTATGCTCATCGGTCGGGAAATGGGCCGGCACCCAATCGAGGATGACGCCGATGCCTTGCTGGTGCAGATAATCGATCAGGTACATCAAGTCCTGCGGCGTGCCGAAACGGCTGGTCGGCGCGAAGTAGCCGGTGACCTGATAGCCCCAGGAGCCGTAGAACGGGTGTTCCATCACCGGCAACAGCTCGACGTGCGTGTAGCCCATCTCCCGGACATAGGCGGCCAGGCATGGAGCGAGCTCGGCGTAGGAGAGGGAACGGTTGCCTTCTTCCGGAACCCGCCGCCACGAACCCAGGTGCACTTCATAGATCGCCATCGGCGCCGAGAGCGCGTTGTGCCGCTGCCGTTCCTCCATCCAGGTCTGATCACCCCAAGCGTACTTCAGGTCCCAGATGAGGGAGGCCGTCTTGGGCGGCACTTCGGAGAAGAACGCAAAGGGATCGGACTTATCGACCTGATAACCGTGCAGCCGCGACACGATATGGTACTTGTAGGCCATGCCCTTGCCGACGCCCGGAACGAATCCTTCCCAGATCCCGGAGTTGCCCCGAGTCTGTAAGGGACAGCTGCCCTTGTCCCAGTCGTTGAAATCGCCCATGACGAACACGCGCTCGGCGTCGGGCGCCCACACGGCGAAGTGAGTCCCGGCCCCGCGCTCACTGGTCAGGGGATGGGCGCCGAGCTTGTCGTAGAGGCGATAATGGGTGCCCTCGTTGAACAGGTAGACATCATCGTCGGTCAAGAGGCTAACCTCGCGGCGCGGCTTTTCCAGGACAGGTGCAAGCAGACGATTTCCCAAACGCATGGCGGTTCCTTCCGATTCGGCAACCCAAGGACGACATCCTGTCGTGGCCTACACGGTTTGCATTGTCTCTCGAAGTGCCAAGATCAGCAAGGCGACCTGGGAGCGAAGTGCGGCAGTCTCTCGGGTCCGTGTGTCTTACGCCCTTTCGCCATCTTGTGCTGCCTCCTTGCCCGGCTTTCGGCTCCGGAGTATGGTACAGGCTTTGCGGAGAGCGACACGCATGCAGGATTCCAACCTCGATCCGCCTCGCCTCGGGAAAGCGTTCGGCGACCGGTTGGCCACATCTTGGCCGCAGTATAAGTGGTACGTCGTCGGCATGCTGTGGTGGATCTCGTTTTTCAATTACGCCGACCGCCAGGCAATCTTCTCGGTCTTTCCGCTCCTGGAAATGGAACTGGGCCTGACCAAGGTGCAGCTCGGCTTGCTCGGATCCTCCTTTGCCTGGGTCTACGGCCTGGGAGCGCCCTTCGCCGGGACCATTGTGGATCGGATCCGGCGCAAGACCGCCATCCTGGGAGGGCTGCACGCATGGAGCCTCATCTGCATGGCGACGGCTCTGGCGCGCACCTTTCCCCACCTGATCATTTTCCGGGCCGCCGAGGGGTTGGGAGAAACGTTTTACTACCCGGCCTCGACGGCGCTGATCAGCGATTATCACGGCAAGCGGACCCGCTCCCGGGCCCTGGGCATCCATCAGACCAGTGTCTACGCCGGAACCATCGCGGGCGGTTTCTTCGCCGGACTGATCGGGCAGTATTATGGCTGGCGCTGGTCGTTCGTGGTCTTTGGCGCCCTGGGAGTCGTCCTCGGCCTGTTCCTGAGCCGCTTCCTGGTCGAACCGCTGCGCGGCGCCGCTGACCTTGCGGAGAGTACGGCAGCCTTCACGAAGGTATCGGCCAAGCAACTGCCGTGGGGGCAGGCCCTCTCCCTCCTGGGCCGGACACCCACTTTACTGATCCTGATGCTGGCTTTCATGTGCGCCAATTTCGTCGCCATGGTCCTGCTCACCTGGATGCCGAACTTTCTCAGCGAGAAGTTCCAACTCAGCCTGGCCATGGCGGGACTGACGGCGACGGTCTTCGTCCAGGTGGCGAGCCTGGTCGGTGCCCCCCTCGGAGGCTGGCTGGCGGACGTGCTACGGCGGCGTTCCCCGGCGGGACGTATTCTTGTGCAAGCGCTCGGCGTGTTGGGGGGCGCCCCGTTCGTGCTCCTGTGTGGCCAGAGTCAGAATGTGGCCGTGCTCATGGCCGCTTTGACGGCCTGGGGGCTGTTCAAAGGACTCTACGACGCCAACATTTTCGCCGCGGTCTTTGATGTGGTTCGGCCCGAGGCGCGTGGCACGACGGCCGGCTTGATGAACATGATCGGCTGGCTAGCCGGCGGTGCCACGGCCCCGCTGGTCATCGGTTACCTGGCAGAGGATTATGGCCTCAGCTGGGCGATCTCCTCGGCCGCACTGGTTTATATCGCCGCGGGTGGTTTGCTCCTACTGGCCGCCCTGGGCTTCGTGCGCCGCGACGTGGCACGCATGCAGGCCGACCTCGGGCCGGGTGGCGACGCGGGTTAGGGGCCTTCAGCAGCGCCGCTTCCCGGTCGATTCCCCATGGCGGGATCATTGGCGTGCGATCTCGATTCCCAGAAGTTGGGACAAGGCTTCCCGAACAACGGCACTGCGATTCGTCAACGCATGCTTCGCCGCATAGCTATCGATGGCCTCCACGATACTGGCTTCCGCCACGGTGAACACCGTCCCAACGGCCACGCGCTCTTGATGTCGGGCCGCCGCTTCCCGCGCCCCTTGGTGGAGCTCCGGCAGTTCTTGTTCGATTTGCCGTCGAATCTCCGCGTGCCGTTCCTTTTCTTCCGGCGTTGCCGGCCGCAGGATGCGCTTGCGAACTTCATGGGTCATGACGGTCTCCTCCTCAAGGGACCTCCGCCAGATACAAATCAAACCGGCCCGCTCGCTCACCGACGAACACCACGTGCTTGCCGTCGGGATGCCAGCTGGCAAAGTCGTCGCGTTCTGGATGCTGCGTGATGCGGCGCAGCCCGGAACCGTCGGCGTTCAGGACATAGATCTCGTAGTTGCCGTCCCGGGCGCTGGTGAACGCCAAGCGGCTACTATCGGGAGACCAGGCGGGCCGCATGTCCAGGCCCGGGCTGTTGGTCAGCCGGCGCAGATCAGAGCCGTCGAGGTTCGCCACATAGATCTCGAAATCGCCATCGCGACTCGAAGCAAAAGCCAGACGGCGTCCATCGGGCGAGCACGCGGGCCAGTTATTGATGCCGCCCTGGAGGATTGTCCGGCGGTCCTGGCCCTGCAAGTTTACCGAGGCGAGCTGCTGGCCGGTCGGCGACGGAATGCTGAACAGAACCCGACTGCTATCCGCGGTGAAACAAGGCCGGCGTACGCTGGCAAAGCCACCTCCGGGATCGAAGAGCGCGTCTCGGTTCTGCTTGGTGTCGCGGATGATCAGCTTCAGGTTCAAGTTGCCCTGGCTCCGCACGAAAGTGTACGACTGCCCATCCGGAGCAAAGGCCGCTTCGAACTCGGAAGTCGTCGCTTGCGGGTGCAGCCGTTCGACCGAGCCATCGGTGAGCTTCAAGCGCATTAGGCTCAGCTGGGTCGAGCTTTCCAGCACGGTGAAAACCAGCTCCTCGCCGCCGCGGAGGAAGACCGGGTCCATCTTCTGCCGGCCATCGTGGGTGAGGCGCTGAGGCTCGGCGGCAGAGAGCGTTCCCGTCGACCAAAGCAGCAGAAAGCCAGCCGCTGCCCACGAGCCCGCGCTAGAGCAATTCATGGATCACCTGCCCATTGGGGAGGACGCGCAGCTCCGCCCGCGCCTGGGCCGTGACACCGGCCAGCTCCAGGATCGTGGTGCCTACCCGAAGAGGCGTGATCGGTTCCGTGAGCGGTTCCTGACCGAGTCGATCGCTTTCACCGATGACGCGTCCCGGTTGCACGCCGCCGCCGGCCCAGATCGAGAAATAACAGTTGGGCCAATGATCGCGCGAAGCCTGCGCGTTGATGCGCGGCGTCCGGCCAAACTCGCCCATGCAGACGACCAACGTCGAGGCGAGCAGGCCGCGCTGTTCCAGATCGTCCAGCAGGGCGGCAAATGCACGGTCGAAGATCGGGCCGTGCCGGTCGGCCAACAATTCAAAGTTGTAGATATGTGTGTCCCAGCCGAAATCGCACTGCGGCGTCATCGCCTCGACATACTGGCTCCAGTTTACCTGAACATAGGGAACCTGAGCCTCGATCAAGCGCCGGGCGAGCAAACAGCTCTGCCCAAACGACGTCTGCCCATACGCTTCCCGGCTCTTGGGCGCTTCGCGTGTCAGATCGAGGGCCTTGCGCGCCTCCGGCGAAGTCAGCAGGCTATACGCGCGTTGGCGGGTGCTCTCCCAGCGGTGCAGTTCCGCGGTGTCGAGGTTGCGGCGCAGGCTGTCCAGCTCCTCGAGCAGCAGTCGGCGGTTGTGGAGGTGAGCTGGCGTCAGGCCGTCGATCAGCTTCAGCGACGGGATGTCCACCTCGCCCAGCTCCGAACAGCTGACCAGCAAGGGATCATAGGTCTTGCCCCAATTGCCACCGCCATAGCCCTTCACGACGCCGACGACATCGCGTGGCGTTCCCCGCCCGAGGGCGATGAACGGGGGCAGGTCGCGCTGGCCGCGCTGGCGGGCCACGATCGAACCGAGATTGGGCGGCAATCCTTCAGTTGGTTCGGGAATGCCGGTCAGAGCAATTGTTCCCGCTTCGAGATGGCCGCTATGGAAGTTCTTGTGGGAGCGAATCAGCGTGAAGCGGTCACTCCGGGCCGCGAGCTGGGGCAGCAGCTCCGTGAAGCGGACGCCGGGCGTACGGGTCGGAATGGTCGTAAACGGACCGCGATACTCGGCCGGAGCGGCCGGCTTGGGGTCACAGGTATCGAGATGACTGGGAGCGCCCCAGAGCCAGACCAGGAGAACCGACTTGGCCTTTTTGGCTTGGGCGGCGTGCTGGCTTCCCACGAATCCCGAGAATCCTGCTGTCAGCGGGGCCAACACACCAGCCCGGAGGAACGCGCGGCGCGTGATCCCCTGACAAACCCGGGCGCGAAAACTACCGATTTCGAGCACCATGGCCGATGGTCCTTTCACCCGCCCACCATACCAGAGATTCCGCCCGAGCTGCAAGCAAGTAGTCCGCAGGCTCTGGACCCAGGACCATGGATGGGTGCAGCGCGACGGCTACCCTTCTTGTTGTGGTGGGCCGGCGGCGAGGGCGTCCAGGTCTTGCTTGAGCGTCTCCGCATCCGGCCCGTTGTAATGCTTGGAGTAGCCCGCCACCGTCTCGACCGTGGCTGCCAGCTTGCCGTCATCATCCCGCAGGAAATAAATGGAGACAACGGTGTCCAGGTTCAGGTAGCCGTTGCCAATCTTCAGCCACATCGGTTCTTCTCCTGTCCTCGGCGTTTTGGGTTCCTCCGGCGACGCGGTGCTGGAAGGAAGCGCGCAATGACTCGATCTTAGGAACTTCCTCCGTCCGTGTCGAGAGACACAGAACGGATGCCCAGACGGGTCCTGTGCCACACTTTGGACAGACGTTCTTGAAGTCTTCGGCCGTCGGTTTGCGGTACCCTTGGCTCAAGTGCAAGGACCAGGGACCCGTTGTGCAAGGACCGGCGAGGACACGCTACTTTCCTTACCGCGAAGCGGTTGCACAGCTCAGCCTAGCATCGCGCCGTGTCACGCGCCAAAGACTCCACCTAGGGCGGCGAAGCTTCCGTTTACAGCAAGTCCCGAATCAGCGCATCGGCGACATACTTCCCCGCGCGCGTGAGCCGCACGCCAACGCCATCATCGATCAGCAGTCCCAGGTTGACATGCCGAGCAATCGTAGGGCCTACCAGGCCGTCCAAATCAAATCCGGTCTGCTGCCGAAAGGAACGTCGTTCGATCCCTTCGGCTCGGCGCAATTGCACCGCGATCGTCTCGCGGGCGCGTTCCTCCGGCGGCAGCTCTTCCGACTGAAAGGTGGCCGGCTCACCGGTCAGCACGCGTCGAAGGTAGGTGCGCAGGTCGCGTGTATTCAGCTCGCGTCGCCCCTGGAGGTAACGAGCCGCACCCATGCCGAAGCCGAAATAGGCTTCGTTGGCCCAGTAGACCTGGTTGTGCCGGCAACGCCGATCGGGACGTGCAAAGTTCGAGATTTCATAGTGCTCGAATCCGGCCGCCTCGAGCGTGTCGATCGCACCGGCGTAGAGTTCCAGCTCCCTTTCCTCCTCCAGCGGCCTCACTTCTCCGTGTTCCCGCTGCTTCCACAAGCGCGTTCCTTTCTCGTAGGTCAGTCCATAGGTGGAGAGATGATCGGTCTCCAAAGCGAGGGCTTGATGCAAGTCATTTTGCCAGTCCGCTCGGCTCTGTCCCGGCACGCCAAAAATCAGATCCAACGAAACGTTCGCGATGCGCTGCCGTATATCCGCGACCGCACGGGACACGTCCGGCGGAGCATGGTCACGTTCCAATACCCGCAATAAATGCGGCTGGAACGATTGGGCCCCGAGGCTGATGCGATTGACGCCGTGATCCGCCAGCACCTGGATCTTGTCCGCCGTCAGGGTTCCTGGATTGGCCTCGACCGAGAATTCATAGCCGGGCCGCAGAGGCAGCCATCGCGTCACGTCCGCGAGCAGGCGCTCCAGCTGGGGGGCATCCAGGTGTGTAGGCGTGCCGCCACCGAGGAACAGCGTCTGCACCGGTTGCGGCTGGCCAAGCATCGCCAACTCGGCAGCGAGCGCGGTCAAATACTGGTCGATGAGCTGATCTTGTCCGACGGCAACCGCAAAGTCGCAATAGCCACAATGATGGGCGCAGAACGGAATGTGCACGTAAGCCGCGCGCGGCCAAACCCAGGGCGGGAGCGGAGCCGAATTCAAGGAG
>JBGQLF010000487.1:0-7352 GCA_041499985.1 Gemmataceae bacterium | reverse complement strand
CACCCGACAAGGGGACGTTGTGGCGCTGGTTGGAGCGCGCCGTGGAGCGGGGGCAGGTACTGCGTGACGGCAGCGGACGCAACCACGAGCCGTTTTGCTACTGGCTGCCGGGCCAAGAGGAGAAGTGGCGGCAGAGTCCGTTCTATATGCCGGAGATACCGGAACTCAAGCAGGCGCAGCGGCTGGCCGAGGAGATGCGCCGGCGGCTGCTGGAAGGGTTGTAGGGGATGAACGGCTGAGCGCATGTCGGGGAAGGGGAAGCCAGGGACATCGCCCTGCTGGCCCCTCGCGAAAGGAGAGGATGTCCCTTTTTGCCTTCAAGGGCCTCGGCGGGGGGCCAAGGCTCCGCGTGAAGGCGGCGGGGCAGTACGACTAGGCCGAGGAACTGCGGCGAGGATGGGAAGGCACTGGCTGGTGGAGATCACTGCCAGTATGATGCGAGAAGGGCTGATGCTCCGCCGCCTGTGCTGGTGCTATGAAGGAGAAAAAATGGGAAAGAAAAAACACGATGATTCCAACTTCATGGTCAGCATCTATGAATCGCAGGACGAGCCTGGAACCTTCGTGTTCACCTTCGTCCCGAAGGTGGTTCGGCAAGGGGAGGAAGTTGGCGGAGCACCCAAGCGACTACCTCAACACATCGTCTGGGTACGGAAAAAAGACGACCGACTCGAGTTCGACTGGAGCCCGGAGGGGGATGACCCCGGGAAGGCCAAACGAGACATGGAACGGGAGGCTGAACAGCGTATCCAAGAAAGGGAGGAGTGGGTACGTCGGGTTTCGGACCTGGTGGAGAAGGTCGAGCAGTGGGGGAAGGAATTAGGGTGGGCGACACGTCGTATCGAGAAGAAACTCGAAGACGGGCGGGTGGGCAAGCACGTTGTTCCTGCATTGCTTCTGCAAGAAGGCACTTGCCGAGTCTTGCTGGAGCCGCTCGGTAGATCCGCACCGAAGGCAGAAGGGGTTGTCGATCTTTATCTCATGCCAGCGTATGACGATATTGCCAGTTTTTATTATTACAACAAACGCTGGAACCTGCATTACGCGCTTCCAATCGGAACCGAGGAACCAACCCGTCGCGGCGGGTTGGAAGGTGCGCCGCTCACGAAGGAGACCTTGGCGAGAATCCTTGAAGCGATGAAAGAACATGCCACGTAGAGACGATTGGCAGACAAGAATAAAGGCGGTTGAGCGCGAGTATCTCGCGCTGAGGCAAGTAACGGATCATTTCCAGGATTCCGTTCATCGAGACCCAACGATTCTCCAGAGGGATGTACGATACAGGGACCTTGTTCAGGCCTCCAACAACCTCGAAGGAACGTATGTCATTCGCTTGTTTGCTGAATTTGAATCCGGCCTGAGACAGTATTGGGACCAGCATAGGGGTTCGAAGCCGCGCACGCGTGATTTGTTGACGGGCTTGGCCGCTTTGCGCACAATCCCGGACGAGAAGCTGAAAAAGGCACATGAAGTACGAGAGTGGCGCAATTACCTTATTCACGAACATGCCAAAGCAAATCGCGCCATCCCTATCGCCCAAGCCAGAGGATATTTATGCACTTTCTTGAGTTTCCTTCCTGCACAATGGTAACGGGAGGAAAAAACCTACGGTGGCAAACCGAGGTCATTTGGTGACGGTTCGGGCCCCCAGATCGACCGTCAACGAGGTGCTCTCAGTGATGTCCACGATCAACGGTGTCTTCTCCGCGGCGTAGTGGCCTTTGAACTTGTCTCCGCCGTGGCCCTCAGGCCCAGCGTGCAGCACGGTGATCCGGTACTGGCCGCGCGGGATGCCCTTCCCGTCGGACCCACCGACCGAGAACGTGCCGTCGGACTGCGTCGTAGCCGCCAACAGGAACTTTCGCTCTCCGACATTCGCGCGGAAGTCTACCGCGAGGATGTCCATCGGGATGGCTTGGCGATTGACGGCGTACGGCTGGCCATCCTTTCAAGTTTTCACTCTTGATTTGCCCTTGCAGGGCAGGTATGAGAGGCCCTTGCGATGCTTTCGCAAGAACGGCCGTTCCGCAGGAGCCATTCCCGCCGTGTTCCCTAAGCGCGGAAGCTCCGGACCGCAGGAGCATCCCCGCATTGCTTCTCCAAGTGAATCCAACGATGCAAAGTCGCCAGCCCAGAACAAGGCAACGAAAGCCGAGTCCTACCTCCCTTCCGTGGGTCTCCTGCCTTGTCCTTGTAGTATTTCTGGGCCGTTCCGCGGCAGCGCAGTCCATCCCGGGGATCCCCAGCGAGCTTTGGCATGAGCCGATTCTGCCTCGTGGTCTTGAGCTGGGAAGCAGTCAGCAGTCCGGCGATTTCCCTTCCTCCGGCCGCAGTACTATTTGTCGCTTCTTCCGTATGCCCTGGGCTGCTCCGGTTGGGCTGGAGTCCGATGACGAGGCCGCCGTAAACGACGCGGAGGTACCAGGGAGCGCAAATGACCCGGATTGCTTGGGAGATAGCCGTCTCAAGGTCGCGGTAGGGACGGACAACCCCTTTTTCGACTTCCGCAAGCCTGGTGACCCTGGCGGCGTGGGCTATTACCGGCTTCATTCGCAGGTCCAGTTGTATGACAACCAGAAGAGCGGTCTGAGCATGGGGTTTCAGGCAGTGACGCCGGCCGGTTTGGAGGCCGACGGAGTAGCCGATGGGCCTACCGTGTTGAGCCCGAATTTTGCCTGGTTTCACGAAATGGCGAACGGCACCGCAATCGGGGGTTTCGTCAGCAAGAACCTACGGGCCAATTCCCGCTGGTCGGACAACCTCGGACGGCAGATCAATTGCGGCCTGGCTTTACAAAGCCCTCTTCCCGGTACCGACAGCGAGACAGGACGAAGCGTCCATCTCTTCCTGGAGGCTCTGGGCCGTTACCGCGTCGATGGCGACGCAGCGCAGCGGCCCCCACTCAACTTGGATCTTGTGCCGGGTGTACATTGGCGACTCGGCGAGAGCTCGTGGATGTCCGGCGGCATCCTCATGCCCATTGGTCCACTTCGTCCCGATCCCCGTTCATGGCAAATCACGTGCTCTTGGCAGTTCTGAGAGGTTAAAATCGTTATAAACCGGACGCCGAGCGAGGAGGCGATCCGGGCGATGTGTCTGCGGAGGACCACCGACCGTGCAGCCAGGGTCGCCGACGCGCTCAACTCGAAGGAGTTGCTTTTTCCCAAGGAACCCGCTCCGCCTGGCCCAGCAGATAGGTGAAGATATGGGCTGGTATCTTCATGAACTTGGTCGCCAAGTCGCCCACCTTTACCACGCCAAAATCATCCTCTTTCTTCGTGACCCAATAGGCGTGCGGCACATTCTCCAACTGGCAATATGCGGCGAGGCCCGATTTCTCTCCAAGTGAAGGGGACTCTCGGTACTTGATCTCGACGGGAAGGATGTAACCGGGGCTTTGCACAATGACATCGACCTCTTTCTCCGTCTTGGGCTCCCGCCAGAAGAAGATTTTCGGCGTATCTTGGTACAAAAATGCGATCAAATGCCGCAACACAGTCGTCTCAACGACGACCCCTAGCTCATTTGGATCGCTGAGGATTTCTTCTCCACGCAGTAGAACGGCGTTCCGCAGGGCGGCATCCACCAGATAAACCTTGTTTCGGACCTTCAAGACTTTCTTCCCACCCACTTCGGCAGGGGGCAGCCGGTAGATCAGGTTCGCCTGCTCCAGAAGTTCCAGGTAGTTGTCCACCGTCGAGCGTTGCAGCTGCAATGCGCTCGCACAGGTCTGAACTTCCAGGATGCTACCGCTGTGCAGGCACAGGTAAATGAAGAGGCGTTCCAGGGCGTTGACGTTGCGAATGTTGAACAGGGCAGTCATGTCCCGCTTCAGAACCCGCTCCACCACGTCCTCACGCAAAATGCGCTGGCAGAAGGAGGCGTCGGGGTGCCGAGCGGTTTCCGGAAACCCACCGACCAAAAGGTAACGCAGGAACAAGGGCTGAACCGGGCGCAGTTGGCTGGCAAGGTCGAGCAATTCGCGCTTGCTCTTTGAGAATAAGTGCCTCGGCGTCAAGTTGTTCGGGATATTCGGCACCGCTTCGTTGCGGATACGGAGAAATTCGTAGAAGGAAAGCGTCGGGACCGGCACACGGACCCAGCGGCCGACGCCGCTTTCGGCAAGCTGCTGCCGGTGAACGACGGTCGCCGACCCTGTTGCCAGGATGCGATATTCTGGCCTGTGGTCCACCAGTGCCTTGACATGCAGTTCCCAATCGGTGGCATACTGCACTTCGTCCATCAAGAGGACGACGGGCTTCCCCTCCGGGTAAATCGTATCGTGGTAGAGCCGCAGAATGTCGGTCAGCGACAGCAACTTGAGGAGAGGATGATCCAGACTGATGTAAAAGATACTGGCCGGTTCTCGCCCTGACTGCACCAGCCAGTCGGCGATCTGGAGAAGGATGGTCGTCTTGCCAACTCGGCGAGGCCCGGATAGCAGAACGGCCCGGCGCAACGATTCATCTTCCAAGTGGCGACGACACACCCCGAAGGCCAGTCGGTGGAACTCCGGGATGGGAGACGGCTTTCCCGTCCACCAGGGGTTGAATCCCTGGAGAACTCGTCGAACTTCGTTCAGGTTGAAGAAGTCGGCCATCGCAAGCCCAACCAGCATAAATTATCTGAAAATGCATAGTATGCTATACACTTCAAGGATTCAAGTGCTGGTTGCCTCGTAAATGCTACTTCAGGCAGCGAGCCGCAAGTTCAACTCCTCCAGGATCTCCGCCAGCCGCTCGCCGAACAGCTCAAATGCCCGTCCCAGCCCGCCAATCTGGTTGAAGGGCACTTCATCGAGGTCGTCCCGCTCGATGCTCAGGCTGCTGGCGATGTGGTCCTTGATGGCCTCCAGCCACCGGCGCTGCTCCGGGGTGAACTGTACGCCGGCACCTGCCTGATCGGCGAGCCACCGCTGATACTGCTCCTCGACCGTCAGCCCCACCGGGGCCAAGATCGAGTCGGGGTCCAGGGCGTGGCGCACCAGGGCGATTACGTCCACCAGTTGTTTGCCGCCATGCGCCTTCACTTTCTGCAGGTCCACGGCCTCGAACGCCTGCCACAGTCGCACCGGGTCCAGCCCGTGCGGAGGCCGCTGAATCGCCGCCGCCAACTACGGCCGGGTTCAAAACAAGCCCTTTTTGGGTAACAGTCCGGACCTTCCACGGCCTCGCCCCGACGGCGAGTTCCGCGTGCCCTGCTGCGGGGCCCGTCGGGTATCCGCCGTTAGTTCCGCAAGGGGTCCGGCAGGCCGAGCAGCTCGAGCCAGTGGGCATGCGGTTGGCCCGTCAGCAGTTCCGCCGGGCTCTGATCGACGCGCTCGGGGTGCTCACTGCGCAGGAAACGTCGGTGGTTGAGGAAGAATTGCAACAGGTGCAAGTAGTCCGGCCCCAGGTGCCGCCGCAGGAAGAAGTAGTTGCGCAGGCGGCTGTTGAGGTTCTCGACCACCGAACTGGCACGGACCGTGCGCCGCGCCACCGCCGCCACGGCCTCACTCAGTTCGTAGAAGCGCCCGCGCACTTGCTGTCGCAGGGCCGCCTCGCGCGGCCAGCGGCGCGTGTCGCGCACGTCGAGCGCTTGGACGTGCAACACGGCGCGGGCCACGGCCGGGGATACCTGGAAGTCGGCCGCCACGGTGCCCAAGTCCGTGTCCAGGCGCTGGGCAAAAGCCAACACAGCGTCGCGTTGGTTCACCAGGTAGGTGCAGAGCGGCTGGAGGCGGTGCGGACACTGCGGCGTCCGCGCCTGCAGTTCCGCGACGATGAAGTCGTATAGCGCGCAGTGCTCGGCAGGGCAGGGGCCGGCCACCGCCAGGAGATCGTGCCGCAGCCAGCCGACCAAGGTGGCCACGTCGTCGGCCAAGGCCACGGCAGCCGCCGCGACCGGGCGGGCCTAACGGAGCTTTTGACTGAGCCGGCCGTCGCGTCGGCCGTGCCGGCGTTCGCGTAAAGCTCGTTGCCGTTGCAGCTTGCGGCACGCCTCCAAGGCTTGGTAGGCCCGGTTGTCCAAGAACGTGACCACGGGCGTGACTTCCTGCACGACGTGGAAGACGTCGCCGCGGCGGGGGACCTCCGGCAGGGCCAGCTCGTGCCCGGCTTGCAGACCGCTGCCGCCGTCGCCGATGATGGCCTCGGGCGCGAAGCCGCGGTCACGCAACTCCAGCAGGCGGATGCCCCAGGTTGCGCCATCGCGGTGCTCTTCCAGACTCAACAGGTAGCAATAGGTGGAGGCAACGTCGACGCCGACCAGTACCGGCTGGCACGTCTGGAAGATCTCGTCGTGGGCGCCGATGCCGACGGCGGACAGCTCTTGCTGGGCGTTGCGGGTGCGGGCCTGCTCCATGACGGCGTGGGCGACGTTGATCCCGTCGGTCAGCGGGCTGATCCCCTTTGGGCGCTGGTCAGGCGCTGACGTGATTCGGCGGGCGCGTACAGCGGTGTCCACGAGGCCCGAAGGCACAACCGCATTGCAAAAACCTCGTGGAGACACCCGTCAGACGGTCTGGGTACAATGAGCGTGATTCTACGGGTTCCCTCACGGAGAAAACCTCATGCTCCAACCGAGCCAGACATCGAACCTGCCCCCGATCTCGCCGGAAGTACACGCCTTCGCCCGGGAGGCAGGGGTGGAAGCGTATCTACTCCCCGTCGTGGAGATGACCCAACGCGTCTTTCCGGATGCCCGGCGGCTGGCGGTGCTGGTCGAGGAGGATCCGGAGATCGCCAACGATCGCCACATCGTCCTGGAAGTGGATGTGCCTGACCGCAGCCCCGAACAATTTGTCGCATCCCGCTTGCCGTGGGAGGAGGAGATCTTTGAGATCTGTCCGACCACGCTGGCGCACGTGTTTCGGCTTGGCCTGGATCTCGTGGAACCATGAACGGCCGCGATTTTCTACTGGCAGCCAAACTTCTACTGGCCGCGCCTCTAGAAGCAGCCTGGCGCTCCGCCGTCAGTCGGGCTTATTACGCGGCTTTTCACGTGGCGCGGCAACTATTTGAGGATCTGGGCTTCCGGGTGCCCCACGGTGACCAGGCTCACGGCTATCTCTGGCTGCGGCTGTACAACTCCGGCGATCCGCAAATTCGCCTTGCTGGCCAACGGCTGAACGACTTGCGTCGCGAGCGCAACCGGGCGGATTATGACTTGCAGCGCCCTGTGCACCAGGCTCCAGCAACCGGGCTGGTCCAACTCGCCGAGCAGCTCATCCAGATTCTCGACGCGACTTCTGCCGTGACGCGCACCCAGATCACCGACGCGATCAAGATTTACGAGCGCGACGTGCTGAAGCAGGTCACCTGGCACCCGTAATCGATCTCCGCTTCGTTCTCGGTTCTCCGGGCATGGCGTTG
>JBGQLF010000486.1:0-7364 GCA_041499985.1 Gemmataceae bacterium | reverse complement strand
GGCTTCGTTGAGCTGCTTTTGGTGCTTGGCAATCTGCTGTTGCTTGGTCTTGAGCTGCACTTCCTTCTCGTGGCTTGCTACCTTCAAGCGCTTCAACGTTTCGTGAGCCTCGCGCGCTGCCTCTTCCTGCCGAGCCACCTTGGCTTGCTGGCCCTTGACCAGTCGTGGCCCGCGTTCGATCTCGGCCTGCAAGTCCTTGGCATGACGACGCAAGCGGTGGATTTCTCTGAGAATCGTGGCTGGACCAGCCATCGCAAATCCCTCCAAAACGATGACTGATGAACGCGGAACGAGGAAGGATAAAGGGACAGCCGGGCAGGCATCCTGCCTCGTTCCGCGTTCATCGCTTCCAAAAAAAAACCGCCGGTCCCAGGGGACCGGCGGTCAAGAGGTCAGCGGCGAACCACGCCATCGAGGAAGCCCTCGAGCTGGCGACTGCGAACGGGGTGCTGGAGCTTGCGGACCGCCTTGGCTTCGATCTGGCGGACCCGCTCGCGTGTGACTTTGAAGATGCGGCCCACCTCCTCCAGCGTGTAGGTGTAGCCGTCCCCTAAGCCGTAACGTAATTTGATGATTTCGCGCTCACGATAGGTCAGGGTCTTCAGCACCTGCTCGATCTTGTCCTTGAGCATCTCCTGCGTGGCGGCGCTGACCGGCGATTCGGCCGTGTCGTCTTCAATGAAGTCGCCAAAGTAACTGTCTTCGCTTTCACCCACTGGCCGATCCAGACTGATCGGATGCCGGCTAATCTTGAGCACGCGCCGCGTTTCCTCGACGCTGATGCCGGCCGCCTTGGCCGTTTCCTCAATCGTCGGTTCCCGCCCCATCTCTTGTAGCAGTTTCTTGGAGACGTTCCGCAGCTTGCTCATCGTCTCGATCATGTGCACCGGGATGCGGATCGTGCGTGCCTGGTCGGCAATGGCCCGCGTGATCGCCTGGCGAATCCACCACGTCGCATAAGTGCTGAACTTGTAGCCGCGGCGATACTCGTACTTGTCCACGGCCCGCATCAGGCCAGTGTTGCCTTCCTGAATTAGGTCGAGGAAGCTCAGGCCCCGGTTGCGGTACTTCTTGGCAATGCTCACCACCAGTCGCAAATTGCCGCCGGACAGATCGCGCTTGGCTTGCTCGTACTCGGCAAAGCGTTTTTTGACGACCTCGACGCGCTTGCGCAGGCCGGCGGACTCCTCCAGCGTCATGAGCATCAAGTCGTTCAGCTCTTTCTCCAGGTTGGCCCGGTCTTCCTTGGCACTGCGCAAACCTTTGAGGTCCTCGATCTGCTTTTCCAGCTCATCCATCCGCGCCGAAATCTGTTCCAGCTTTTTCATAAGCGGCTGGACCTTCTGCGTGCGGATGCTCAGCTCTTCGACGAGCGTGACGGCCTTGCGACGACGCAGGCGCAGGTTGCGGCGCAACTTGCGCTTGTCGTCTTCGGCGAGGCGCGGATCGACGATCTGGATGAAATCTTCTTCGTTTTGCTCCATCAAGTGCTCCAGCGTACGCAGGTTATGCGGCATGCGCTGGAGGATCTTGTCCTTTTCCAGGTTCTCCGTGAGCGAGACTTTGACGGTGCGATCGAACGGCAGGTCGCCGGTGTGGACGCGCTTGAGCGTATCCACTACTTGGCGAAGGGCGCCATCGCATTCGAGCACTTTGCGGCGAAAGCGCTTGCGGGTGACTTCGATCTTCTTGGCCAGCGCGATCTCCTCCTCGCGCTTGAGCAGCGGAATCTCACCCATCTGGGTCAGATACATGCGCACCGGATCGTCGATGCGCCGGGTGTCTTCTTCCTCGATGAAGGTCAAATCGAGATCCGCGCGCGCTTCGTCATCGGGTAGATTGCTGGGGCCGGCTTCGCGCTCCTCGGCTTCGGACTCGTCAATCAACTCGATCCCCTGTTCTTCCAGAATCAAGAGGAGTTGATCGAGCTTCTCCGGATTGACGGCGTCGTCGGGCAGATAGTCGTTGACCTGACTGTAGGTCAGGTATCCTTTATGTTTGCCCGATTCGAGCAAGGCTTTCAGGCCCTCGTCCATTTTCAAATCCATCAAACCCTCCTCACCTCAAGACCTGACGCATCAGAACAGGGGAGGCGTCAGGTATCCACTTCACTAGTTTGGTTGTTGCAGCTGCCGGAGCAATTCCAGGGCCGCCGTGTGGTCGCTGGCGCCGTGCAGCTGGTTCTGGATCTCTTGTTTCTTGCTCACGGCCCGGCGCTTGCGGAACTCAGCCACAATCCGCTCCAGCCAGGCCGCCTTGTCTGGATTCGTGCGGCCGACGTCATACATCCTTAACGCATAGTCCGCCAACCGCGGATTCTCGATCCGTGCCCGTAACAGATCGAGACTGGGTCGCTCTCCCTCACACTGTAGAGTGTACAGCCCTTCCAGCAAATGCCGCAACCCCGGGTGCTCGATCTCCGCACTAGGGATCTCGGCTGCCGCGAGTGGCACCAAAGCTGAGTCGGCCAATAACACTTCCAACAGTTCGCGCTCCTCCGCGGCCGCCGGAGCTTGGCGTTTGGCTTCGGGGGTCGTGCCGGGCCGCACCAGTTCTTTCTCGCTGCGTCCCCGGGCCGTCCGCAATTCGTGGAGCCGCGCCCACACGGTTTCTTCCTTCAGCGCCAGGCGCTGGGCAATCCGGCCGACCATCAGCTCGCGCTTGACCTGACCTGCGTGGCCGGCCATCTCCGGCGCCAGGGCAATCACTCCCAGCACCGCCTCCACCGCCTGCCGCCGACCCTCCACGCCCGGGTTGCTTTCGCCGGGCAGGACCTGGTTCAATTTGAACTCCAGGGCATCGACGGCACCGGCCAACGCGGCCCGAAACGGCTCCGGACCTTGCTGCACCAGCAGGTCGCAGGGGTCCAGTCCCTGGGGTAACGTGGTGATGGCCAGGTCCATGTTCTGGCTGGCGAAAATCGCCAGGGCCCGATCCACGCCCGTGTTGCCACCTGCGTCCGCATCAAAAACTAACACCACACGCGGCACAAAGCGCCGCAAATGTTGCACATGACGCGCGTTCAGCGCCGTGCCCATCGTCGCCACCACGTTCGGCACATCCATCTGGTGGGCCATCAGGACGTCTGTATATCCTTCCACGACTGCCAGGAACCCCGCCTTCGTTGCCGCCTGTCTTGCCTGGTCCAAACCGTACAGTTGCTCACTCTTGCTGAACAGGGGCGTCTCGGATGAATTATAGTACTTCGGTCCTCGATCCGATAAAGGGGAAGAAGGCAGAATCCTACCGCCGAATCCCATCGGTTGGCCACGTGCATCCCGGATCGGAAACATAATCCGGTCCCGGAAGCGATCGTAATAGCCGCGCCCTTCACGCCGCTGTCCAAGCAGGCCGACCTGGTCGAGCAAGTCCGTCGACATCCCGGCCGCCGCGGCCTTTCCCTCCAGCCAATCCCCGGCCAAGGGAGCGTAGCCAAGACCAAAGCGCCGTACCGTTTCCCCGGTGAGCCGGCGTTCGCCGAGATAACGGCGGGCAGTCTCGGCCAGGGGCGAGTCCAACAAACATGTATGGTACTGGTCGGCGGCCCAGCGTACTACGTCAAGCATACGGGCTCGGCCGCGCTGCTGCGGAGAGTCAGCCCATTTTTCCAGGGAGATTCCGGCGCGGCGCGCCAGTAGTTCCAGTGCTTCTCGGAAATCAACGTGTTCGTGTTCTTGAACAAAACTGATGACATCGCCGTATTTGGCGCAGGACCAGCAGCGGTAGCGCTGGCGGCGGGGGTCCACGTCAAAGGAAGGCCGATGGTCGTCGTGGAAGGGACAGAGGCCCTTGAACGTCGGGCCGGTGGGGCGCAAAGCCACATAGCTGCCGACGACGTCCACGATGTCGTTGGCTTCTTTGACCTGTTGAACCAGGGTTTCCCGGTCGTTGGCCAAAGGGCACCTGTTGTGCACAAACGAAAACCAGGGAGCCAGGGACCGCGCTCTGCCCGTAGCCGGACCACGTTCCCGTTTCGGTTGTGGATCGAGTCTACAGAGGAAGGCAAGCGTCGGTGGAAGGGGGAACAACCGAGAAAATAGGAAGCGACCACGTCCGATTCCCTGCCCCTGCGGGTTCAGGGGCCTCTCGCTGGCACTGCGAGCGTAGTCAGTTCCCGCGTCAGGGAAAACACGCCAGTGATCGCCGTCAGACATCCTTCCCCTGTCCGGCAGTCCGCATGTTCTCGCGCTCGGCCACCGCAGGCCATCCGGCCTACGTCCCTCTCTGCCACACCGACGTCCGCGTCCGCTTCATCGGTTGCACCGTTTCAACAAACGCAGGTCATGCGCGCTCTTAAAATTATAGCAGAGCCCCAAAAGGAGTCAAGCTAGGCAACGGCCAAAACCTGGCCCGAGTGGTTGGCTTATCTCGTCGCGGGATAACTACTTAGCCTTCAACCGGCTTCGCAAGGTGGGGGGAAGTCGTTGGCGGCAGGCGAGAGGATGGAGCCGGGAGCCAGGAGGAGGTCCCAAGCGTGATTCTTTGCTGGAACTTCGAGCGAATCAACCCGTCAACCTTCGATTGACGGAACATCTAGGTACACACATGGAGGGATTTATGGGTTTTGATGCTCAGCGGACCTGGAGGGCCGTGGTGATTTCCGTCGCGGCGTTCACGACATGCGTCAGGACCCGCGTGTGCTTGTTCTGCTTCAGAACCGGCTGGATCTTCACCAGCAGATCGCCCGCCATGCGCAGCTGGGCATCCGACAGGGCTTGACCCTCGTAGATGTCGAGGTTGTACTTGGCGACAATTTTCGCCCGGAAGGCGACGACATCCTCCTGGAGCGTGGCCGCTTTTTGCTGGTTCGTGCCCTTCTTCAGCACACTGTTGTCGAGGAGCTTGAAGGCCTGTTCGACCTGTTTCATGGCCTTGGCGCGGTGCCCGGCGTAGTCATGGTTGGCCGCGGCCATCAGGATGTAGGCATCCCGCAGCAGTTCTGCCTCATTGAGCTTTACCTGCTCCTTGGCAGCCTGCTCGGCGGCCTTTTGCTCGGGGGTTTTTTTCTGGGCCCGGCTCTCGGTATTGCACGCCAAGACCACCAGTAGGGATCCGAGCACGGTCACCGGGAGCAAACCAACCTGAAAACGTGAGGTCATGACAGTCATTCCCTTGTGGGCATAGCCCATTCTTCAGCCGCCAACGGGCCTTAACCTAATCGAAGCCATAGGCGCTGTCAAGGGAGTGGAATTAGGAGTCGGCCATTTGCTGGGAAGGCTTCCGCGCCCGCCCCGGATCGATAGGCCGATTGTAGTCCCAGACTGATGCCGGTTGTGGTACCATTCCAGCATGAAACCTCGCGAGTTCTTGCAGGTTGATCCTGCATCACTGCACTTGCCCAGTTCACGTCGCGAGGGTGCTGATCCGATCAAGTTACATCGTCAGGTGGCCAAATACGACGCCTCCATCGAGGGAATGCCTCCACCGGATGTCAAGAGAGGCAGTGACGGCGAACTCGTGATTTACGACGGTGTGACACGAGCAACACGGGTAGCCAAGTATCTGCCGGGCACTCCCATCACCGTCGAGGTCACGGGTGAGTTGACTTGTCCGGTCGCTGGGTTGCCGACGGTGGGAGACAAACTATGAGATCGATGGAACCGATTCGTGTCGAACTGCTCGCCGCTCTTTCTCAACTCAGCCAGCTTCGTCCAGAGTGGCGGTTAGGCCAGACGTTGGCGAACTTGGCGATGACGGCGGGACGATTGGACCCAGGTGGCGTATGGGATTTGGAGGATGAAGAGGCATTGGCAGCGGCCAGGACGCTCATCGAGCAATACTCGAAGGTTGAGTCGGTGGCCACCGAACTATCAGCTGGAGCTGACCGACGCGGCCTTACGACGTTGCAAGGTCCAAGCTCGGGAGGCCGCCCCGGCAGTTAAGCTGGGTCGTGAGGTCTCGAAGAGGCGTAGGGACAAAGGCTGGCTGAGCCTCATACCGAGGCAGGAGGCTGCCGCTGCCCTACGCCGCCTCGAGCGCCGGCCAGGAGCCGTCCGCTCACACGAGAGCAGTACCGCTTTTCCTGCATTCCTGTCCCGCACAGTGCTTTCCTTCGGCCACCGCCAGCATTTGCCGAATGTCCTCGTAAGCTCCATCGCTGACAGCCACGAAGCGTTCGACAAAACCGCGATCGAGACATGCACGTGCCCGCGCATCGTGTCCCATTTCGAGCAGGATCGCACGCAGCTCCAGCTTGAGCGCTTCTGGCAGACGTCGGGCGGCCACCATCGGCTGGATCGTCGACGGACCGAGCGCCTCGAGCACCCGCCAGCGCGCGGCCAACTCGGGGTGATCGCGCTGGGTAACAGCAAGCACTTGGGAGTCGATCGCGGCGGCATCGACCTTGCCGGAACAGACCAGGCGGATCGAGCGCTCGTGCCAGCCGGCCCGGATCACCTTGCCGAAGTAGCCGTTCGCTTCGCCGAGCCGGACCAGGTGGTAGCGCACGACGCCGCAACCGGAATGAGAGTGCGGCTCATTATATGCCCAGGTGCCGCCACGCAGATCGGCAAACGATCGAAAGGGACTATCGCGGTGCACGATGATGTCAGAAAAGTAGACCGGCCGGCCGCCGTAGCGTGGCCCTTGCAGCACGGGAGCGACCAACGGCTCGACGATAGGGCCGCACCGGCGCCGCAGTTGGACGTACGCCAGGCCGCAGACGAAACTGAGGTCCACCTCGGTGAGCAGTTGTCGATAGCGCGATCCCACGACCAGCTCAGTTGCCAGGCCAAGCTTGTTTCCCACCGAGCGGGTAATGAACTCGTAGAGAGGGAACAGATTCGGGGCCAGGAAGGTGACAAACCGCAGCGGGCGTCGGCTCATACACTCGTACTCGGAGAAAAAGGGAAGGAAAACGGGCTTGGGGAGTGGTGAATGGTAGTCGTGAACACCACTCGCCATTTACCAAGTCTGGCCCCAAAAGCGGCGCACCGGGCAAGACACAACCCGCGGGGCTGGGGACGACCATTCCGGAGGATCCCAAGGCCACTGGAAGCCAGGGACCGGCGTGAGAGTTCGACCACAAGCGAGAGCAGACACACCGCCGCAATCAGAAGAGCAGTCAGGTAAAGCCCTGGCCGTGCGCGACGGGAGTGAACACGAAATGAGCCCGGTAGGAGGGAGGAGAACAAACAGCGGTACGTGGCAGGGTCAACATAGCGCAAATCCTAGTGTTCAGGGCGCAATTCTAGGGGCGCCGGCGCTGGCCTGTCAAGCAAGAACCGCTGGCAATGGACCGGGAGGTGTGAGCCCCTCGCCCGTTGGTGGATTTTTTGTACACAAGAGAGAAAGGAGCCTCCGAGGCGAGAAATCCACCACGCCACTCTTTGAGGATTGCCATGACCACGCTTACGGTCGAACAG
>JBGQLF010000485.1:0-7369 GCA_041499985.1 Gemmataceae bacterium | reverse complement strand
GTCGAACGTCTCATGCTGGGGTGGCGAGCCGTAGGGGAACAAGAGGATGCACGCCTTGGCCGAGCCGAACCCCGCGACCGGTTTGGCCGGCGCGGCTCCGGCTTCCCAGAAGCGAAGCGCATCGCTCAACCCCAGCCCGAAAGCTCCCAGCCCACCGAGGCGCAGGAAGTCGCGGCGTGTCCGTCCATCGCAGAGGGTGTGGGGCGAGCCGAGCAACCGGATCATGAGGCACCTCCGACAGCATTGTGACGGGAAGGGCGAGGTCCGGTAAAGCGAAAAGCAACGACAGCCGCGGCCTTGGGGGGTGGAAAGATCCCGCCCCTCATGGCTGCGGCTTCGATCCCGCCTTCAGCACGTGCTCGAAAAAGAGGTAGATCTGGGCGTTGGATTCCTCCGTCGGAGTGTGGCCCTTGCGGT
Source organism: Gemmataceae bacterium (assembly GCA_041499985.1). Classification (GTDB taxonomy): domain Bacteria; phylum Planctomycetota; class Planctomycetia; order Gemmatales; family Gemmataceae; genus JBGQLF01. Next base: position 6,952 of record JBGQLF010000485.1, on the reverse strand, counting down.
TGCTCATGGCGACCCGGTTCTCGTAGCCGAGAAGTCGGTTCACCGCGACGGCGTGGTTGAGGGCCTTCCAGCGTTCCGGCAGATCCTCCGAGCCGCCCGAGACCAGGAACGGCCTGGGCGCCATCAGCGCCTGCAACTCGTGCAGGTCGTGGCCGGCCTCCACCAGCCGCTTGTAGGCGCCGGTCCGAGGGTTCTTCTCGCTGGGAATGCCGGGCTTCCGCTCCTGTCCAGGCTCGTAGCCAAGATACCACGGCTCCCAGTAGTTCACGTTGGCGCGCTTCTCGTCGAAGACGATCCCCCCGTCGGACCAGACGCCGCAGGCGAACTGGTCGTTGAGGCACGAAGCGAACATCGCCCACTTGCCGCCGTAGGAATGGCCGACGACACCGATCCGTCGTGGATCGACCTGCGGCAGGTTCGCTAGCGCATTGCGGCAGTTGGCGGCCACATAGGCGTGGAACGACAGGGGCTGGAGTTGAGCCTTCTCTTTGTTGGGGTAGAAAGTGGCCGGCGCGCTCCCCAGCGATAGGGTGACGAAACCCCGCTGCGCGAGTTGGTAGGCGAAGTCGCGCAGCTCGGCCTTGCCCTGACCGATCCCCGTTTTGGCGTCGTAGTAAACCACCAGCACCGCGGGGAACGGCCCCTCGCCGTCCGGGATGAGCAGGTAGGCGCCCTCCGTGGTAAGCCCCGGGGCAATTTCGAGGCGGACGTGATGCTGCGTGAGCTTCTCGCGCCGCTCCTTCGCCAGGTACTCGACCTTTGGCCTATCGATCAAGGCCGGCCAAGGGCCCATGATCTCGTGCCACGTCTTCAGGATCTCCCGGCGCCGCTGGGGCCACTCGTCCGCCTTCTTGACCGGACTGCCATCGGAGAACTTCAACGGTGACTTGTAGGTTCCCAGGTCATTGGCAAACTCGGCGGGCGGCCGGAAGAAGGGCGCCAGGCGCTTGCCAGCATCCTCGGCCGTGCCGGATCGCTCGGCGAGCTTCCAGTGTTCATCGAAAAAACCGGCCTGCACCACGCTCTCCTCCAGCGGCTCGGAGGGATCCTGCGGGGCCTTGCCACCGACCTTGAGAACGGCCCAGTCACCCAGCCGCGGGAAGAGCAGGTAGTTCAGCGAGGCCAGCTCCTTCTCGTGGAACGTGTGACCGCTATTCAGGACGAGGTAGCGCCCCTCGGCAAGCGGGTTCGGCTGGATTAGCACCGGGGCGTGGTCCACCGCGGAGTAGCACGTGCTGCCAAGCTGGAACTCGTGGCGGGCCCAGCGCAGCGGCAGGCGCGGCAAGGCTTTCTCGATCCAGCGGTTGCTGCCCGGGTCGCCGAACAGGATCAGGTTGCAGCGGCGCACGTCGTCCTCGGTGACGGCCGTGTCGTCCTTGACCGGCAGCTCGCCGCGGAAATAGCGATGCCATTCGTAGGCGAAGCGCTTCAGGCTCGCGTCGGACCACGCCTGCACCGCCGGGTTCCAGGGCTTGCCCGTGCCGCGGATGCACAGGAAGGGCGAAGTGAAGGCATCGTCGATCGGCCCCTGAAGGCCGGGCCGTTTGCCCGCCAGCGGGACGGGTGAGGGGGCAAGCTCCCACTTGTCGCCGCGCCGCCGGACGAACAACTCGTGTGGCTTGCCGTCGCCCCAGGGCAGTCGAGCCACCTCACGCCCGCCGACGTGCAGGCGGGCGCCTTCCCTCGGGGGCACCGGCGGACGGATCGAGAAGAGCGTCACATTCCTTGGCTCCTTGACCGAGAGAGAGCCATCATCGGCCACATCCCCCTCCAGTTCCGCACGGGTGTAGTGCTCCTCCAGGCCCAGGATCTGAAGCCAGTGACACCGGCTGTACTTCAAAGTCCAGGTGACGAAGCGGAGGTGTTTCGGAGCGTGGTCGATCCCCTTGGCCGCGTGCTTGGCGATGTGCCGCATCTGTTCCTTGTGGGTGGTCGGGTCAATGACGTGTCCCGTGCCGGGCGAGATCAGGTTGATCATTTTCAGCCCTTCCCGTTCCATTGCCCGGCCCATGAGGACGTGGGCCTGGAAGAAGATGTCCTTCTCCCCCATGCAGGCGACGGCCGGCACGATGCCGGCATTCGCGGCGTAGTCAATGGAGTCAAGCAGGTGCAGCGCTTTCTCCTGGTGCGGCGGCAACTCGCCGACCTTCACGAAGTTCGGCAGCGGCGTCTGCGAGAACTGGTGCGTATCGACGTAGCCGCAGTAGGGGCCGAGGGCGACGAAGCGGTCGGGGTGCTTCAGTCCCAGGTGCCAGGTGCCCGAGGCGCCCATCGACATGCCGCGCAGCACGATCCGGTCCCGGTCGATGTTGTAGTTGCGGCAGACAGCTTCGATGGCTTCGAAGACATCGGTCTCCCCCGTCCAGCGGTAGCCGTTCTCCACCCGGCCGAGCGGGTGCACTTCAAGGTAGTCCTGCTCGGGGGCGCCCTTGCCGTCCGTGTCGCCTTCGTCGAAACGGCTCAGGAAGCGCAGCTCGCTGATGCCAACCGGCCGGGTGCTGCCGTGGAGCACCACGTCCAGGCGGGTGGGTTTGGTACGGTCGTACTTTGCCGGCACGATGACCCCGTAAGGCTGCACGGAGCCGTCCACTGCGGATACGAAGGCACGCACCACCTTGCCCTTTTTCTCTGCCCAGGGTTGCATGCCGGTTTCCAACGCCACGATCCGTTCGTTACCCCTCAGCAGCGCCTTCTTCAGCAGCGCCACGTCGGCTGGCGCCAATGTCTCGTCGTAGCGCAACGCCCAGGCGATCCCCTTGGCGAAGATTCCCGCCTCCGCGAGGAGATCCGGCTTCTCTGCGGGCCCCCGGCCCTGGCTGGACCGCAGTCTCCCGAGCCGGTCGTTCAGCTCCATCAGCCCGCGCTCGAGTTGCCTCCGCTCCTCGCCGGGTGGTTCGGCTACCAGGGGAGCGCCTGGAACGGTAAGTATCCCGGCCAGAACCAGAAGCCAGCGTCTGATCATCATCGATGCATCTCCCCGCGGGCGATTGGCCAGCTACGATCCGATTACTCTCTTGTCCTCCTGTCGCCCGGCAGCCGGCCAACGGCTCCACATTGTGAGGCTGGTTGGATGTAGAGGCAAGCAAGAAAGGAGAGCAGTGCGCCCGGCTGCTTGATTGTTGGAACGTGGTGCGGTACTTTCAAGCTGCTACACCCGCATTCCTCAGCGGAGACAGACGGCCGTGCTGGCCCGGCGGTTACGCGAGGAGTTGACTCCAACGTGATCATCAGGGATCCCGGATTCCCCATGGCGTTCCCAGGCGGTGATCGGACCTCTGAACCACTCATCACCCAGGCGCCAGGCGCTGCCACCCGGGTGCGCTACCGGGTGCTCGCCCTGCTTTGCTTGCTCACCTTCATTCTCTATCTCGATCGGATTTGCATCGGCCAGGCCGCAAGTTCCATCCAAGAGGATCTGAAGATCTCGCACACGGCGATGGGTTTCGTTCTCGCGGCATTCACGGTAGCCTATGGTCTTTTTGAAGTCCCTACCGGTCACTGGGGTGATCGCTACGGCTCCCGTGGCGTGCTGACGCGGATCGTCCTCTGGTGGTCGGCCTTCACCGTCCTGACCGGCGCGGCTACGGGGCTGGCCATGCTCCTCATCGTGCGTTTCCTCTTCGGTGCCGGGGAGGCCGGTGCGCTGCCGAACGTGGCCCGCGTGGTGAGCCGCTGGTTTCCGGCGGGCTCGCGCGGCCCGGCGCAAGGAATCGTGGTCACCTCGGCCTTGGTCGGTGGCGCCGTCTCCCCCGTCGTGACCCAATCGCTTCTCGCCACGCTGGGCTGGCGCTGGACCTTTGTCCTCCTGGGCGTCCCGGGCTTCCTGTGGGCCGTGTTCTTCTACTGGTGGTTTCGCGATGACCCGGCCACCCACAAGGCAGCGAATGAGCCCGAGCGGCAGTACATCAAGGCCGGCGCTGCCCAACCCGCCCTGGCGGATCGGCATCCTCCCGTGCCCTGGAGACAGGTACTCACGAGCGCCAATATCTGGTTGCTGGGCAGTGTCATCTCCTGTAGCGCCTTTACCACCTACCTGTTTTTCTCCTGGTATCCGACCTATCTGAAGGAAGCACGCCTGGTGACGCCTGCTCTTTCGGGCTGGTTGGCGAGCATGGTCCTGGCCGGCGGGGCCATCGGCAGTTCGGTCGGTGGCTATCTGAGCGACGGGCTGGTGCGGTACACTGGCAACCGGCGTTGGAGCCGGCGCGCCATCGGCTGTTTCTCGCTCGGCAGCGCGGCCGTGGCGATGGTGGCCAGTATTTATTGCGCTTCGCCCTGGCTAGCCGCGGCCTATACCACCTGGGCATGTCTGAGCGTCCACCTGCAACAGGCGTCGTGGTGGGAAGCGGTGACGGAGATCAGCGGCAAACATCTGGGGACGCTCTTTGGCCTGATGAATTCCCTGGGAGTGCCCGGCGCGGTCGCCTCGCAGCTCTTCCTCGGCTGGTTCGTGGATGTGCTCGGCGAGCTTGGCTACGTGGGCCGGGCCCGGTGGGACTCGGCATTCTACATCTACGGCACCGTGTTGCTGATCGGCGTGCTTTGCTGGCTGTTTGTGGATACGACCAAGTCCGTCGTCCACGAGCAGTCTTGATGAGGAGTTGACCGGGGAACGGTTGGCCCACGCGACGAAAGAGGGATTGGCCCCAGCCGCCCAGGTTAGTATGCTGAGAGGAAGTCATCACCGAGGTGCCGTTGGGAGGGTGAAGGGGGATCGGCGTACCACCACCCTACCACCTGTATTGCGGAAGGTGAGGCTCCCAGGTTAACCCCGTAGGAGCCCCGCGGAAGTCGCCAAGCTTGGTTCCTGGACGGCAACCTTCGTTGCCGAGGTAGCTCAACGGCAGGGCACCGCTTTCGTAAAGCGGAGGTTGTGGGTTCAAATCCCACCATCGGCTTTTGAGGCCAGGAGACGTGCCTCATAGACTTGCCTCTCTGGCCGTTTCTGGCGCGGAATCCGAAACGCTGACGACTACAGCCTAACTACGACTGATTTCAGATGAGGTGCTTCTGGCCCCTGACTCGGTCAGGAGCCAGCCTCTGGGCGAATTCTTCCAACACGATCATGCTTGAACGGCTGTACGTGGACAACTTCCGTTGCCTGGTCAATTTCGAGTGCCGCCTAGCGGCCAAGCAGTTGATTCATGGCCTCAACGGGGCCGGTAAATCGACGCTGTTCGACGTCCTGTCGTTGCTGCGCGACTTCTGCGTCCGCGGCGAATCGGAGGCGAGCAACGGACTCTCCGGTGCCACGCGGACGCGGTGGCAAAACGTTCCCGAGCAATCCTTTGAACTTGACGTCTCCGGTAATGACGGGAAATACATGTTCCGGCTCGTAGTCGACTCGTGGGGCCACCCTGCTCGGCCACGTGTCGTGAGTGAGGAAGTGGATTTCTCCGGTAAGCCCATCTTCCGATTCACGCAGGGCGAGGTGCACCTGTTCAACGACCGCCATGAGGACAAAGTGCAGTACCCGTTCGACTGGCACCGTTCGGCTCTGGCGACGATCACAGAGCGGCATGACAACACGAAGCTTTGGTGGTTCAAGCGTTGGCTAGGCAGCCTCCTGTGTGTCAGCCCTGATCCTCGGCGGATGTCGGCCGTTGCGCAAAAGGAGACCGCGTTTCCCGCGGCCGATCTCAGTAACTTCGCTGATTGGTATCGTCATCTGCGTCTGGAGAGCGACGACCGCGCGTTACTGGATGATCTCCGCCATGCGGTGGAAGGCTTCGTGAGTATGGATCTCAAAGAGGCGGGACTGGGAAACCGCGTTCTGAAGCTCACGCTGTCCTCTGAGGAAGGGCCTGGCGTGACGAAGCGGTCTGATACTTACGGGTTCGACGAGCTCTCCGATGGGCAGCGTGTTCTCATCGGCTTGTACACGGTCCTGCATGGCGCACTCAAACCCGATGCGACGATCTGCTTCGACGAGCCGGATAACTTCATCGCCCTGCGCGAGGTACAACCGTGGCTGAATAAGATGCTCAACCGCGTCGAGGACGAGGACTCGCGCGCTCAGGTACTGATCGTTTCTCACCACCCCGAGGTGCTCAACCGAATGGCGTTCCAGGACGGGTTGCTCCTCGACCGACCGGGCGGACGCCACACCCGCGCGCGCCGGTTCGACGATCCATCGCAGACTGGGCTGTCGCCAGCGGAGTTGATCGCGCGGGGGTGGGAACAGTGACGGATCGAGTCTCTCAGACAATTCTGCTGTGCGAAGATGAGACGCAAGCACGGCTCGTAAGGGCATACATGGAAAGGTGTGGCCTGAAGACTGAAGAGCCCTATCTCAAGTCAGTGGTCGCGAGCCGGATGCAGCACGGTGGTAACGTCGACTGGGTTCTGCGCGCGTTTCCGTTCCAACTCCACGCCTGCCGCCAACGCGCGAAAAAAGCCAAGACCTTGCTCATTGCTCTGGTCGATGCTGACAAATTCACGGTCGACCAGCGGCGGCGGCAGCTCGATGATCGACTCCAGCAAGCGGGTTACGAAGAATTGAATGCGACCGACCCGGTAGTTCTGCTCATTCCTCGTTGGGAGGTCGAAACGTGGATCTGCTCGCTTCTCGGCAAGACCGTTACCGAGGATGACGACTGCAAGGGCTGGGTCAAGCCGACCAGAGACGAGATCCGTCAGGCTGCACGCACCGCGTATGAGTGGGCCCGCGAGAATGCCACACCCGGGCCGACGTGCGTCCCATCACTCAAGGCCGCTCTTCCAGAGTGGCAGAAGATCGGGTGAACCCGCAGGGTTTGGGAACAAGAAGGAGGATGCAAGATTATCGAGAAGAAAAGGTGAAGAGAAGAAAAGGTTCCAGGAACGGATACGACTATCGGTTCCTGGAACCTTTTCTTCTATGGAACCTTTTCTTCTACCACGCGGGAAGACACGCCAAACTCGCCGAACGAAACCGGAAGGATTACAATCTTCATCAGCAGGAACCTGGGAT
>JBGQLF010000484.1:0-7374 GCA_041499985.1 Gemmataceae bacterium | reverse complement strand
CTCCTGTAAGATACGGTTGTTAAAACGAGTTGTACACTCGGCTGGCTCCGGTATACATTTGTCTGGCCATGCTGTATTGATGGTAGTGCATGGCGCACTTGATGAGATAGAGCACCGCGAGGTTGGGATCGGGCCGCTGCTTGATCAGCCGCCAGAACCGCCGACGATATTCGCGGCGTAGCTCGGCTTCGGGAATCTCCCGGAAGAGCCGCCAGCAGAGGACCAGGGCCGTGATCAGGTTGCGCGTCTGGCCCTTGAGCCAGGCCCAGGGATGGCGCCGCCAGTACTTGGTCATGCCGGTGCCGTGAGCGAGCTTCCCCTTCAGGTACAGATCTTCGAGACGCTCGAAATACGCGGCTGGCTCATACACGTCGTGCAGCAACTTGACATAGCCATCGCGGAGTTCCTCGCGAGTCATCTGCATGGGGATCACGTTGGTGCCGAATTCCGGCTCGTCCGCGGGATCGAGCCGACCTTCCTGGGCCAGCCGGGCATGCAGCGGGGTTTTGGGGATGGCAGCGAGCATGCCGATCATCGCGCTGACAATGCGGGCCTCCTTGAGAAAACGCTTCTGGGCCTCGAAAATGGTGGCGTCGTCATTGTCGAAGCCGACGATCATGCCGGACCAGACTTCCAGGCCCGCCTGCTGAATGCGGTGCACACGCTCGGCCAGCGTGCCAGCGGGGCGGACATTCTGGAACTTCTTGGTCTCTTGGAGGGACTTTTCGTTTGGACTTTCGATACCGATAAAAACGCTGATGATGTTGGCGTCGATCATCAGCTGAAGCAATTCTTCATCCTCGGCGAGGTCCAGCGACACTTCGGTGAAAAAGTCAAAGGGATAACCGTGGGCGCGCTGGTAGGCGATCAAGTCGCGCAGCAGCAGCTTGATCGCTTTCTTGTTGCCGATCAAGTTGTCATCCACGATAAAGGCGATATCAATATGCTGCGCCCGGAGAGCTTCCAGCTCGGCGATGATCTGGGCGCTGGTCTTGAGGCGGGGCCGGCGGCCGAAGGTGACGATGATGTCGCAAAACTCGCACTGGAAGGGGCAGCCGCGCGAAAACTGGACGCTGCCGAAGAGGTAGTGCTTCATCTTGAGCAGATCGAAACGCGGCGTCGGCACCTTGCTCATGTCGGTCTTTTCCGCCTGCTCGTAGCGCCTCTGGTGCTGGCCCCGCTGCCAGTCGGTGAGGAATCGCGGCCAGGTATCCTCGGCTTCGCCCACGAAGATCACATCCGCCAGGTCGCCGAAATAGTCTTCCTGCACACTCACCCAGGGGCCGCCGACGACCGTGAAGCAGCCGCGTTCCTTCAGCTCGGTCAGGATTTCGCGCATGCGCTGGCGCTGGACACTCATGCCGGACAGGCCGACGATATCGGCCTCAGCCAGCCGGTGGAAGGGAATGGCCTCGACATTTTCATCGATAAGGAGCACCTCGTGCTCAGGGGGAGTCAGCGCAGCCAACAGGGGCAGGGCCGCAATGGGGAGATTGGCTCGTTTGCCCAGAAACGGCAGGGCATGCTCCATGCCCCAGTAGGAAACCTCAAAGCGCGGATTGATGAAAACGATCTTCGCCACGTGTCCGTCCCTCCGTGGATCGGGCGTCTGAGCCGCTTCCGCATGCGAGCGGATGCCGAGCGGCACTGAAGGTAGCGTGCGGAGGGAATTCTCTCAAGCCCACTCGCCAAGAAATGCTGGTCGCAGGAGAGCCAGTGTGGTAGCCTTAACTAGCAGAGGACCAGGACACCAACTCGCAGCGCAGTCGCCCCCGCGTGCTGCTCATTCCAGGACGCACCGATGGAAGATCGCCGTCTTCGTTGTTCCCGCCGGAAGTTTCTCGCCCAAGCCGCGGCCTTGACTCTGAGCGGCGGCCTTCCCCAGACTGCCAGGGCCGATACACCCGAATCAGCCACAACCTTTCGTGCTCGGCCCCCCAAGCCTGCCCAGGGCAACCGCAAGCCGATTGCCACGATTTGCACCGTCTATCGGCCCATGTCGCATGCTTATCACATCGCCGGCCGATTCATTCACGGCTATCCCCGCGATGGGCATTTTCATGTGCCGGCGCACTACGTCCGTACGCTCTACGTCGATCAGACCCCCGACAACGATCTGTCCCGCGAGGTCGCCCGCGAGCACGGCATCCGCGTGGCGCGTTCGGTCGCCGAGGCCTTGACAAACGGTGGCGACAAGCTTGCCGTGGAGGGCGTTCTGCTCATCGGCGAGCACGGCAACTATCCGCGCAACGACAAGGGCCAGATTCTCTATCCGCGCCATGAAATGATGGAGCAAATCGTCTCCGTCTTTCGCAAGACGGGCCAGAGTGTTCCGGTCTTCAATGACAAGCACCTGTCGTATAGCTGGGCCAAGGCCAAGCAGATGGTCGACTGGTCCGGGGAACTGAAATTCCCCTTCATGGCGGGTTCGAGCTTGCCGGTGACCTGGCGCCGGCCCGAACTCGAGCTGCCACTCCAGGCTCCGGTGGAGGACGCCTTGGTCGCTGCCTATGGGCCGATCGAGGTGTATGGCTTCCACGCCCTGGAAACGCTGCAAGTGATGCTGGAACGGCGCAACGGGGGCGAGACGGGTGTCAAGGCGGTGACCTGCTTGACCGGCAACGACGTGTGGAAGGCCGGCGACGCGGGACAGTGGAGCTGGGACCTCCTGGAAGCCGCTCTCGGGCGCAGCGAAACCGTCAATCCTGGCGACATCCGGCACAATGTTGGTGCTGCTCCCATCGGCACGATGCCACGCACGCCCGCCACGGCATTTCTCGTCGAGTACCGCGATGGCCTGCGCGGCACGGTGCTGCTGCTCAATGGCCATATTCAGGATTTCTCTTTCGCTGCCAAGCTCCAGGGCGAAGCTAAACCCGCGTCCTGTCTGTTTTACCTGCCCTCGCCTCCCGGCGCGAAATACTTCGATTGCCAGGTGGCCAATATCGAGAAGCTGTTCGAAACCAGTCGGGCACCCTATCCCGTCGAGCGCACACTCCTGACCAGTGGCATCCTCGACGCAGCGATGGAGAGCCACTACCGCCGCGGTGCCCGGATAGAAACGCCCGAACTGGATGTGCGTTACACCGCCCCAGCCGACAGTGGCTTCTTCCGCGGTAGCGTCGCCGCGCCGGTGTGAGCATGGGAACGCTGCTGCGGCGCTACCTGGTGCTGGTCGCGCTCATGTTCTGGCAGGGCGGATTCACTTTCTACGCCTCCGTGGTGGTGCCGGTCGGCCAAGAGGTGCTCGGCTCGCATCTGGAACAGGGGTTCATTACTCGGCGCGTGACCGACTACCTGAACTTGGCTGGCGTGGTGGCCCTGTTGCCCCTGGCCTGGGACACGGCAGCTGCGCGCGATCGGGCGCGGTGGCGGACGCGGCTGCGCTGGCTGACCTGGCTCGGTATGGCAGCCCTGCTGGCTGTCCTGGTGTGGCTGCATCCTCGACTGGAGGCGCTCCTGGATGTGGAGACGCATACGATCGCCGACGGAAAACTCTTCCGCAGCAGCCATCGCAGTTATCTCTGGATCAGTACGATCCAATGGGCTTGCAGCTTGGTCTACGCCGGATTGGCGCTCCTGGCCTGGCGGAGCGAAGATCGGCACCAGATAACGAACAGCTGAGGAATCGGACGAGAGGAGAGGCGCAAAAAAATGTCCCGCGGTTGACTTCTTCGGCGTCGCCCAGTCACCGAAGTTGCCACTCAGCGGGACACCTGTAATATACAAGCGAAGCTTTTGATTGCAAGAGAAGATTGCGGAAAAACCACATTTTTTTTGCGCAACCCAGATCCGAACTTATCTCCTTTGACTTGAATCCATTACGTCAATTCTTGGTTGGAGCCGAGTTCGGAAGCAGCGGGGTTTGCGGGAAAAGCAGGGTCAGGCCGAAACGCTTCGCCGAGGGGGGCCTCATCCCGCTTCTGGAGCCCTATTTCGTCCGAATTTGGGGCTGGTCTCAACCCGCAACTCTCGGGCTTGATAACGGCCGGGCTTCGATTGGGTCATCGGGCCCATTAAGAAAAACCGACTCGGTCACAGAACATCATTTCCTTCGGCCGTCGCGGTCCGTAGAATAGCACTTTATCCCATCTGCACCTAAGAGGCCGTCCAGCAGCTTGGGCAGGATACCAGGCGCGCAAAGCAGAGGTGACGATGCTGTTCGTGAAACCACGGGCGTTGGCCGGTTTCGCCAGTGCGGTCCCGATCGCCGTGGGTACGCTCGCCCTGTCGGGCTGGCTCCTCGACATTGCCGCCCTCAAGAGTGTGCTGCCGGGCCGGGCGCCGATGAGGGCGAACACGGCACTGGCCTTCGTCCTGGCAGGGGTCGCCCTGTGGCTCCTACGCAGGGAAGAAGCCGGACCGAAGACTCGCCGCCTTGGTCTCGGGTGCGCCGCCGTCGTCGCTGCCTTCGGTCTGCTGACTTTGCTGGAGTACCTGTTCCACCTTGGCCTCGGCCTGGACCAATGGCTGGTTCGGGACCCAACGGGGTCCATGCAGACCCCACGTCCGGGCCGCATGGCTGTCATCACCGCCTTGAACTTTACCCTCCTCGGCCTGGCTCTACTGCTCCTGGATGTGCCCGCTCCAAAGGGCCGCTGGCTCGCTCAGCTCCTCACCGTCACCGCGCTCCTGGGCTCGCTGCTGGTGCTGGTGGGCTACCTGTACCAGGTCAACGAACTGTACCCGGTCGGCCGGTACGCTTCGAGGGCCCTCTACCTGGCGGCGACGTTCCTCGTGTTGGCCTTGGGGATCCTGTTGGCCCGACCCGACCGAGGGCCGGTGTGGGTTCTTCAGAGCGACACGACCGGGGGGATGCTGGCCCGTCGCCTCATCCCCGCTGTGGTTGGCGTCCCGCTTGTGCTGGGCTGGCTGCGGCTGCTCGGGCAACAGGCGGGCCTCTACAATACTGCGTTCGGGACGGCCGTTTTCGCCATCACGAGTATCGCCATACTCACGGCCATCGTCCTTTGGAGCGCCGGTTTTCTCATTCGGGCGGATGAGCAGCGCCGGCGGGCCGAGGCGATCCTGCGGGAAGCACACGCCCTGATGCAGACGATCACCAACAACGCCACGACCAGCATCTTCATGGCGGACAGACAAGACCGGTGCACGTTCCTGAACCCCGCTGCGGAAACGATGACGGGCTACACCTTCCAGGAGATCGATGGGCGGGTTCTGCATGACGTGATCCATCACCAGCGACCCGATGGAAGGCCCTTCCCCTTGTCCGAGTGCGCGATCGGGCAGAGCGTCCTACAGCTAAAGGAGCTCCGGGGGCATGAAGACGTCTTCGTGCGCAAGGACGGCACCTTCTTCCCTGTCCTGCTCAACGCCAGCCCGATCATGAAGGATGGCGTGCTGACGGACATCTTCCTGGAGGTGCGCGACATCACCGAGGAGAAGCGGGCGGCGGAAGCCCTCCAGGAAGCGGACCGCCGCAAGGACGAATTTCTGGCCATGTTGGCGCATGAACTCCGCAATCCCCTCGCTCCCATCCGTACCGGTCTGCACATCCTGCGGATGCCGCAGGCCAATGGCGCTGCCGTCGACCAGATCAAGGACATGATGGAACAACAGGTCCACCCCCTCACCCGGCTGGTCGACGACCTGCTCGACGTGTCTCGCATCACCCGGGGCAAGATCGAACTGCGCAAGGAGACGGTGGAACTGGCGGCGGCCGTGGGCCACGCGGTCGAGACGGTGCGTTCCCTCCTGGACTCCCACCACCACACGCTGACCGTGGCGCTGCCCCCGGCAGCCGTGCATCTGGAAGCCGACCCGACCCGGCTGGAGCAAATCCTTGTCAACTTGTTGAACAACGCCGCGAAGTACACCGGCCACGGCGGTTCCATCAGCCTGACGGCGGAACCAGACAACGACCAGGTCGTGATCCGGGTGCGCGACACCGGAGTCGGCTTGTCCGCCGACTTGCTGCCGAAGGTCTTCGACCTGTTTACGCAGGCCGAACGGACGCTCGACCGCTCGCAAGGCGGGTTGGGGATCGGGCTGACGCTGGTGCGCCGGCTGGTGGAGATGCACGGCGGCAGCGTCGAGGCCCACAGCGCAGGCCCCGGCCAGGGCAGCGAGTTCGTCGTGCGCCTGCCCGCCCTCCCAAAGCCGCCCGAAGAATCCGAAGTCCCCCCGGAACAAATGGCCAGACGCAACGATTCGCTACGGGTGTTGGTGGTGGAAGATGTGGTCGAAGTAGCCCACACGCTCAAGGTGCTCCTGGAGTTGTGGGGGCACGCGGTTCGCGTTGTCCATGACGGCCCGGCTGCTTTGGTGGCCTCTCGGATCTATCAGCCCGAGGTCGTCCTGCTCGACATCGGACTGCCAGGGATGAACGGCTACGACGTGGCGCGGCAGCTACGCCGCCAGCAAGGGCGGAAGAGGCCGTTGCTCGTGGCCGTAACGGGCTACGGGGGGGAGGAGGACAAGCGTCGGGCCCGGGAAGCAGGTTTCGACTGCCACATGACCAAGCCGGTAGACCTCGAGGAGCTCGAAGCGCTGATCGCTTCTTCGTCCCCCCTGGCGACGGCGTAGCGTGTGATCCACTCCTGACCTAGATTCAAGAAACTGGCAAGAAATTGGTGACAGTACGCCACCGCTTCTTGCTAAATTCCTTGCGGCGAAAACTGTTCCGATGAAGCGCGAACCCTGGCTGCTCGACCGCGCCCGCGCCGGCTGTCCCTGGGGGCGCCTGCATCCGTTGGCGGAACGCTTCGTCTCCCACCGCCCAGTCTCCCTGATGCACGACCGACTCACAGGGGTCGTGGGCCAGCAGAAACGCCCGCCACTGCTCCTGACGCTCGGCAGACGTCGGGGCCAGTTCAGCATACCAAGGGTTCTCCGCCAACAGGGCATCGCTCACGCCCAATGCATACGCCTGCGCACTCGACCAGGCATACTGCCAGGGTTCCGTGACCAGGTTCGCCTCCACCGGGTTACGCTCGATGTAGCGGCCACAACTGAGCAAGTAGCCTTCCGTTTGCACCACCGGACTCTTGAAACGACCCTGCCACAAATGACCGACGAAGCCCCACCGGCAGATGAAATGGTGCACATAGGACCGGAACAGACCCGCCATGAAAGCAGACAGTTGACGTGCGGTCTCCATTTGGAGCAGCAGGTGAAACGGATTGCTCATCAGGCAGTAGTGAAAGAGCCGTAGGCCGGTACGCTGGCGGTAACGGGCCAACAGGCCGAGGAAGGAGCAGTAGTCCTCGGCAACGGCCAAGACGATTGCGCGGTTGTGGCCGCGACTGAAGACGTGGTAGGAGGCAGCATCGCTCCACTAGGAGTCCGTCCGAGTAATCACCCTCCTGTACCCCAGGATTGCCCAAATGCAGCTGGGCGAAGACAATAGTAGCT
>JBGQLF010000483.1:0-7374 GCA_041499985.1 Gemmataceae bacterium | reverse complement strand
GGGCGGCCCGGCGCTGCCCGAGCCACTGCTCCAATCCATCCGCCGCAATGGCCTGGCCCTGAAAACTAAATTGCTCTCGCCTCCGGGCCCGCCGGCAGTGAACGCGAACGTCCGCTTTCGCCGGGAGCTGGGTTTGTTCGCGTCGGTACGGCCCCTGAAGAACCTCCGCGGACTGCCGGCTCGATTTCAGGGTGTGGACCTGCTCGTCATCCGCGAGCTGACTGAGGATCTGTACGCCGCCATCGAGCACGAGATCGTCCCGGGTGTGGTCCAGAGCATCAAAGTCGTCACGGAGAATGCCTGCCGCCGTTTTTTCCACTTCGCCTTCGACTGGGCCCGTGCGGCGGGCCGAAAGACGGTTCACTGCGTCCACAAGGCCAATATCCTCAAACAGGCCGATGGCTTATTCCTGGAGAGCTTTCGGACGGTCGCGCGCGAGTTTCCTGATTTGCAGACGCGCGAATTCATTGTCGATAACTGTTGCATGCAAATGGTTCTGCGACCCCAGCAGTACGACGTGCTCGTCATGGGCAACCTGTACGGCGATTTCGTCAGTGACCTGGCGGCCGGGGTGGTTGGCGGCATCTGCGCCACCGTCGGCATCAACATCGGCGACGGTATCCGCGTCTACGAGTCGATCCATGGTGGCAGCCGGGAGGAGATCGGGACGGACCGTGCCAATCCGTTGCCGCTGCTGTTGCCAGCGATTTATCTGCTCCAGGCCGTAGGCCAGGAGGAATCGGCGCGGCGCCTATTCGCCGCGGTGGAAACGGTTTTGACGAAGGGGCAGGTTCGCACGCCCGATCTCGGTGGCCAAGCGACGACCCGGGAGATGAGCGCGGCCATCAGCGCGGCCCTGCGCTAATGAAGATCCAGGGAACTGTCGTCGGATCGTAGATCGTAGCCACAAGCGTCCTCGCTTGTGAGCTGTTTCAGCCCACAAGCGAGGACGCTTGTGGCTACGTTAGACAACCGGGGAGAGGAGCCGTGATTAGAGGGGTTCGATACCCGTTGGCAGAGGCGTTCTGACGGTTGCGCCAGCCTTGATAATTGGGAAGAAGGGACGATCTTGCGCTGCACGGAAATGCGCCAAAGCGCACTCGTCCCTTGACACCTTTTCAACTGGGGGAGTAAACTTCCTAAAAGCTGACCGGTTGCGGCCTTAAGCCGCCTCCCGAAGCATAGGGAGGAAACGCGGTCGCGATCCGTACCGCGGTCACCCCCGAGAGAGACTTGCCGTGAAGGCCATCATAAGCGACATCCACAGTAACTACGAAGCGCTCCAGGCCGTCCTGGACGACATCGCCAAGCAGACGGTGGAGGAGATCTATTGCCTCGGCGATGTGGTCGGCTACGGGCCGAACCCGCGCGAGTGCGTCGATCTAGTGATGAAGTGCAAGCTGGTCCTGCTCGGCAATCATGACCAGGGAGCGATGTTCGACCCCGAGGGGTTTAACCCGCCGGCCGAGCGCGCTATTTTCTGGACCCGCTCGCAGCTCGAGCTGCCCAGCGAGAACCGCCAGCAGCGCGAGCGCCGCTGGGATTTCCTGGCGGAACGGCCGCGTACCTTCCGCGAGAACAGCTACCTGTTCGTGCACGGCTCCGCCCGCAATCCGCTCAACGAATACGTCTTTCCCGAGGACATCTATAACCAGCGCAAAATGGAGCGCATCTTCGCCCTCGTTGAGAAGTACTGCTTTCAAGGGCACACGCATGTGCCCGGCATCTTCACCGAGAACCTGCAATTCCTGAGTCCCGAAGAGATGGAGTACGCCTATCAACTGGACGGGCGGAAGACGCTCTGCAACGTCGGCTCGGTCGGCCAGCCGCGCGATGGCGATTGGCGTGCTTGTTATGTCCTGCTCGACAACGACACCATCCGCTACCGCCGGGTGGAGTATGACATCGACACCACCGTCAAGAAGATCTACGCCATTCCGGACCTGGAAAACTTCCTGGGTGACCGCCTCCGCGACGGACGCTGACACCGTGTGGCAGTTCGCTGGTCTCACTCCGCCCTCCGCCTGACCGGCGGGAGCTCCGTTTTCCACTGTCCTTCTCTCCGCCTTGTCGCAGGCGAACTTCTTCTTTTTGCCGCGACCTGATAGCATAGCGAATACCCGATGCCAATCGCCCTTCATGGATAGCCGCGAAGCGAAAGCCGACTATGCAGCAAAAAAACTTCATTCTCTTCCTTACGCTCTCGTTTCTCATCCTCATGGGCTGGTCGTTGCTCCAGGCCTGGTTGCGGCCGCCGCGCACGCCCCCTGAGGAAATCGCGACCAAGCTGCCGATCGCTCGATGGCAATTCGGTGACGTCAGTGCTCTGGCCCTGGCACCGGCTGCTCCGCTGGGCATGGGCAGCGCCCTCGAATTGCTGACGGAAGTTGCCCGCGCCCATCCGTCGCAACGGGAACCAATCCGCTTCGCCTTGGCCCCCAAGGCCGAGCCCGAGCCCAAGCCCAAGCCAGTCCAGGCGGAGGTAGTTCGTCCCAAGGTCGAGCCGCGGGTGTTCACGCTGGGGGATGAGTCGTCGAATCTAAAGGTCCGGGTGACTTCGCGCGGCGCCGGCGTGCAAAGCGTTATCCTCAACAAGTTCCAGGCCGCTAGCACCATGGGCCTGCCGGACTGGGACGACGCCGAGCACAAGCAGCCCGAGCCGCTGGAGCTGATCCCTCGGGATAAAAACCGTTTCACGCCCTCCAGTCTCCTATACCAATACGATCCGCCGGACAGCGAACGTCCCATCGACACGCTCGGTCAGGCTGACTGGTCGGTCGTGGACACGAAAACGGAGAAGAATGCGGCAGGGGAAGATGTCGTGAGCGAGGTTGCCTTTGCCTGCGACGTCCCTGGGACCGATATCACCCTCACCAAGACCTATACGCTCGAGCCGGGCGCTTATCATATCCGCTTGCATGTAACCATCGAACGCAAAGCGAACGCGAACCCGGAGCCGCTCAAGTTTCAGTACCAATTGACGGGAGGTCATGGTCTTCCCATTGAGGGGGAGTGGTACACCAACACCTATCGCAACGCCCTGGTCGGCCTGGTCGATCGCAAGGGAAGCGTGTGGCGCGATTATCAGGACTCCCGTGTCATCGGGATCGAGGATGGGGGCAACGAAGTTCGTCGGGGCGACAACTTCATTCAGTACGCCGGCATTGCCGTGCAGTACTTCGCGTCGGTGATCGTCGTCGATGAGAAACAGGACAACTTCCTCCTCCGCGTTCGGCCCACGGTGGAGACCGAGCCGCCGCCGAACCGGCCGCAGTTGGCCGACATCACCATGCGGGTGGTCAGCGTGCCACTCGACCTGAAGCCGGGCGCCAAGGTGGTCCACAAGTACCTGCTCTACAACGGCCCCGTGAAAGTGCACCTTCTCGGCGAGCTCGAAGGGGACAAGGCGGTTGCCCCCGATCTGGTGCGGCTCTACGAACGGACGCTGCACCTGAATACGCTGGCGGATTACCACTCACCCGGGGTTATGGGCGAGTTCTTCAGCAAGATTCTCTGGACCAACCTGCTGATCTTCTTCACCAACCTGATGCACGACACGCTCTGGTTGCTGCACAACCTCATCCCCTATTGGGGGTTGAATTACGGCATTTGCATCATCTTGCTGACCGTCCTGGTCCGCGGCTTGATGTTCCCGATCAGCCGCAAGCAGGCCTTGACCAGCATCAAGATGCAGTCGCTGGCGCCGGAGCTGAAAAAGCTTCAAGAAAAACACAAGACCGATCTCCAGGCCCGTAACACCGCAGTGATGGAGCTGTATCGCCGGCACGGCGTGCACCCGCTCGGCAGTTGCTGGGTCGTGTTGCTGCAAATGCCGATCTTCCTGGGTCTGTACTACGCCCTCCAGGAGAGCATTCACTTCCGCCTGGCGTCATTCTTGTGGATCGAAAACCTGGCGGCGCCGGACATGGTGTTCTCGTGGGGACAGCAGATCCCCTGGATCAGCCGGCCGGCCGATCAGGGTGGCTTCCTCTACCTGGGGCCGTACTTCAACCTGCTGCCGGTAATTGCCGGCGTCTTGATGATCTTCCAGCAGAAGCTGCTGACGCCGCCGCCGACCGACGAGCAACAAGAGATGCAGCAGAAGGTCATGAAGTACATGATGATCGTGATCGTGCTGATGTTCTACAAGGTGGCGGCCGGCCTGGCGATTTACTTCATCGTCAGCAGCCTCTGGGGCTTGACCGAGCGCAAGTTACTGTTCCCCCGGAGCAAGGCTACAGCAGCCACTGTGGCGCTCCCCGGCGCTCCCACGGGAGGCACCGGCAGGCCCGCGTCTCAGCGTCCCAAGGTGGGCGGCCCCAAGGGCAATGGCAATGGCGGTCTCCAGAAAGTCCGTGATTGGTGGGCGGAGGTTTTGAAGCAGGCTAGTAAGAAATAGTCAGTAGCGGAGCAGATTACTCTCTTCGCTACTGACTACTGACTACTTTCCGAGAATGCACCCATGCACGCGCACCGGATTGGCTGGACCACTGTCCTGTTCCTCACCGCACTGCCGGCGCTTGCCCAGCAACCGGAGCCGATTCTCTACAAGATTGAAAAAGAGGGACGCGTTCTGGTCAGCAACCGCGCGGGGCGACTTTACGTCACGGTCCAATTCAAGATTACCCGTGCCGGCGACGCCCAGCATGCCAGTGATGTGGCCAAGGAGGAGATCGTCGTCCAGGAGGATGGCCGGCGAGTCGGTGGACTGGAGATCTATCGCCCCCAGTCTCTGGACGCCTTGACCACCGTCCTGGCCATCGACATCAGCGGCAGCATGGCCGAACGGGGCAAGCTCGCCGAAGCCAAGCAAGCGGCCCAGCTCTTTCTCACCCGGCTGCATGGCAAGGCCGATTGCGGCCTGATCCTCTTCGACCACCTCTTACAGGTTCAGGAACGGCCCATCGGCAACCCCCAGCGCTTTGCCGCCCATCGCCAGCACCTGTTGCGCCAGATCGCCGCAGCCCAGCCGGGCGGGGGCACAGCCTATCTCGATGCCACGGCCGAGGCCGTTGCCATGCTCCGGGGTATCAAGGGGCGCAAGGCGGTCCTCATCCTGACCGATGGCGTCGATCTCAATAGTCGGCGAACGTTGAACGATGTCACCCAGCTGGCCCAGGCTTCCGAAGTGCCCGTGTACACCGTCGGCGTGGGTGAGCCGGGCAAGAAGGAGCCGGTGACGACGGTTCTGGTGCTCGATCGCAGCGGCAGTATGAAGGATCCCGCCGAGGAGACCGACCGGATCACCAAGATGCAGGCCCTGCACCGTGCGGCCGGACGCTTTGTCGACCTGATGCGGCCCGGGGCCCAGACCACGCTGCTGTCGTTCAGCGACCGGGTTGACCAGCCGCAAGCGTTCAGCGCGAATAAGGTGCGGCTCAAGCAAGACATCCTCCGCCTCCAACCGAAAGGCCAGACCGCGCTCTTCGACGCGATTTACACCGCTCTGGAAACGCTGGACGGCGCTCGGCCCCCTGGCAAGCGCGCCGTGGTCGTCTTGACCGACGGCTTCGACAACCGGAGCCGCCGCCGGGTGGAAGAGGTCGTTGCCCGGGCACGGCAAGCCGAGATTCCGCTCCACCTGTTGGGCCTGGGCGCTCCCGGAGAACTCGACGAGCTAGTGATGCAAGAGATGGCTCAGGCCACCGGCGGGACCTATCATCATGCGCGCAACGAGCAGAAGCTGTTCGAGATTTTCGAGAACCTGGCCATCCAACTGCACGACGACGGTATCGACGAACCCGCCCTGCGCACCCTGGCCGAGGAAACCGGCGGCAAGTACTACCCTGCGCGGGATATCTCGCGTTTGCCGCTCATTTATGAAGAGCTGGTGCAAGAGCTGCAAAAGACCTACACGGTGACGTTTCCCAGCTACCGCCAGACGCATGACGGCACCTCGCGGGATATTGACATCCGCGTCGAGCGGCGTGGCGTCCGGGTGAGCGAAACTGCCAGCTTCGGCTACAACGTCCACGGGGTCGTGGTGCCCGAGATGGATCATCGCGTGTATCTGGCTCTGCTCGTGGGGCTTGTCAGCTTACTGGCGTTACCATCCGGAATCCGGCGGCTGTACCGGTTTTACGGCGGAACGTAGTTCAGCACTCCACTTGAGGATGTCTGCTTGGTTTAGCCGCGAGCCTCGGGCGAGTGCGGAGTCCGCGCTCGCCCGAGTGCTCAGGGCTAAACGGACACGGTCATGCTTCCCGATCCGCAAGATACCATTGTGGCCGTCTCCTCCGCGCGGGGTTCAGGAGCCCGGGCGATCGTTCGACTAAGTGGGCCCGAGGCCTGGCGCATCGCTGGTACCGTCTTCACAACTGCGGAGTCGATCCAACCATCCCGCCGGCGTTGCTATGCGGGTCACCTGCATCTAAACAGCATTGCGGCACCACTGCCCGCCGCTCTGCATGCCTGGCCGGCGACTCGGACCTACACGGGGCAGGAATTGGCCGAGATCCACACTGTATCCTGTCCGCCCCTGATCGAGCTACTGATCGCGCAGCTTCTGGCTGCGGGAGCGCGCGCCGCACAGCCGGGGGAATTCACACTCCGCGGGTTCCTCTGCGGCAAGCTTGATCTGACTCAGGCCGAAGCCGTCCTCGGCATTATCGAGGCCGGCAATCGCGGCGAGCTCAAGCAGGCTCTGGCGCAGCTTGCCGGCGGCGTCGCACGGCCGCTCCAAGGGTTGCGGGACGATTTGCTCAACCTGCTGGCCGATGTCGAAGCCGGCCTGGATTTCATGGAGGAAGACATTCAGTTCGTCCACCAGCCGGAGCTGCTCACACGACTGGCGCGGGGAATGGCCCAGGTGACGCTCCTCAAGAAGCAGCTCGATCAGCGAGCAATCGGCGATCGGCCTTTCCGCGTGGTACTGGTTGGCCGGCCGAACGCTGGCAAGAGCAGCCTGTTCAACGCCCTGGTTGGTGACGACGCTCTGGTCAGCCCCGAGCCCGGGACGACGCGGGATTACCTGGTCCGATGCCTGAACCTGGGTGGAATTGCCCTGGAGCTGGTGGATACCGCCGGCTGGCAAGAAGCGTCCGGCACGATTGCCGAGCAAGCCCAGAGCCTCGGCCGGGAACAGGCCGAGCAGGCGGATCTGCTACTGTGCTGTCTGGAAGCAGGTCGGCCTTTGGAGAAGGAAGAGCAAGTGTTGCTGACACGCCAGGGTCTGCCGGGCGTGGTGGGAGTCGCGACCAAATGTGACCTGGGCGCGGCAGCACCAGGATTGCTCGCCACCAGCGCGGTTGCCGGAACCGGACTGGCGACGCTGCGGGCCCTGCTAGAGGAACGGGCCCGGGTACGCAAGCTGCCTGCCCTCGCTCCCAGTCTGAGTCGTTGCCGGCACCATGTGGAGGCCTGCCTGGAACACCT
>JBGQLF010000482.1:0-7376 GCA_041499985.1 Gemmataceae bacterium | reverse complement strand
TGTACCATTTGGCCGCTCTCGACCTGGAATACCGTGCTACCCAGAACGGCAAGGCTCTTGGCCTGGAGCGCCTCCACCAGCGTGACGCCTGCTGGAATCGCGCTTTCTGCTACTGGCGGGCCTTGCTGAAAAACCGGGAATTCTGGGACAACCTCCGGGAACGAGCCGGCGCGTTCGACGACCCACGCCTGAGCCCCATGTGGGTCCGCGACCTGCGGGCTCGCCTTCCCGGGGCTCTGCTGTCGATCAGTGGCCAGCTCGCCCGACGGGCCGCCGAACAGGAACAGGCCAGCGAAGCGCTGCGACACAGGCAGCTGATCCACACGTCCCCTTTTGCTTCCAGCGATCTGGAGGTGGCGTTGCGGCAGACGGTGGAGCCGGTCCGGGAGCGCATCAAGCTGCTCTGTCAATCGGCGCAGAATGATGTCAGCAAGGAGCCGGAGAAGGGTGAGCAGGTAGCCCGCAGCCTGCTCACTCAAACGAGCAGTCCGCTGCGTGTTCTGAGATGCCTCCTGCCAACAGGCGATGCCTCACTTTGCGATGCATCCGATGAGGTCGCCCTCGGTGGCTTGGGTTGCCTCATCTCCTTTACCAACAAGACCCAGGACTGGAAGACCACGAACGAGTTACTCAACGAGTATATCCCTCTCGCAATCAGTGACTCGGCCCAGCGGCGCTTCAAGGAGAGCCTGGAAATCGTCCAGGGCAATCTGAAGTATGGAACCTGTTGGTTCTGCGAACAGAAGCCCGCTGACGGAAGTGCCGCCGCTGAAGTGAAACTCAGCGGCAACGTGAAGCGCATCTTCGGAAAGATCCATTACCAGACGGCCACCGTAAAAATACCCCGGTGCCCAAACTGCAAGGCACAACATGCCAAGGCCGAGGCATACCCCGGCCTGGTCGCCTTGCCTATCCTCGTGATAGGCATCCTCGTGGCAGTTGCCACCAAGAGTTTCAGCGCTGGCCTTGGGTTCGTTATCATCAGCCTCTGCCCCCTCGCGCTGATCATGATGGGAATCCGCTCCTTGATGCTCGGAAAAACCAAATCTGAATCCTGCAAGCTCCTGTGGCCGGATGTCCAGAAGCTCAAGGACGAAGGGTGGCAGGTTGGCGAAAAGCCTGCTGGAGTTCGGTAAAGGAGAACGCCCATGAGGCGATCCATGTGGAGAACATTGCTCCGGATACTCTTTGTGTCGGACACGGGCCCGGCTCCTTCTCCCCCAGAGGCGATGGTCGAACCGGCCATCCCTGAGGAATGGCTCCGGCTGCTTGCCGACGTCAGCACCGGGTTATGGCGCCTCCGGCGGCGGCTCATAGATTCCGGGACGGGCCAGCCCAGAGAAGAAATGCGTCGCGCTTACCGCGATCTCCAGTTTACCTGGGATGCTTTGCTCCAGGCCGGCGTTGAAATCCTCGATCATACCGGCGAACCGTTCGACGCAGGGCTGTCACTTAGCGTACTGGCGTATCAGCCGACCGAGGGGATCCAGCGCGAGCAAGTGATCGAGACCGTCAAGCCGACGGTGTACTGGAACAAACAGTGGATCCAGATGGGAGAGGTGATCGTCGGCATGCCGGAGCTTGCCCCTGTGCCGCCGCAGGAAACGAGTGCAGAGAAAAGCTTAGAGCCGCCTGCGGAAGCGGCGAGCACCCAGCCCCAGGATCCAACCCAGCTGGCTTCGACGCCCGCTCTTCCGACAGGCGCTTCCATGCCAGATGGCATCGACAACCTCAAGACCTCTGAAGGAGAACCGACTCATGCCCCGAGCCACGATTGACTTCGGCATCGACCTTGGCACGACGAACAGTTGCATCGCCTTGTGGAAAGGAAAAGAAGTTGAGGTGATCAAGACCGGGGAGGGGTTTGACTGTATCCCTTCCGCGGTCTGGATCGACCGCAAGGGCGTGCTGCACATCGGCAAGCGTGCGAAAGATCGCTATGAGGCCGATCCGGGCAACGTCGCCATCGAGTTCAAACTGCAAATGGGAACCCGCACCGAGCGCATCTTCGAGGACGTGGGCAAGCGGCTAAAGCCCGAGGAACTCTCCGCTGAAGTGCTCAAAGAACTACTGCTCGGGGCCCGGACGCGGTACAGCGAGGAGGTCGAAGCGGCGGTGATCACCGTGCCGGCGGCCTTCGAGCTGGACCAGTGCAATGCCACCCGCCAGGCCGCTGAGCTCGCTGGCCTGGTAGACAGCCCCTTGCTCCAAGAACCAGTGGCCGCCGCACTGGCCTATGGTGCCCAGAGTGACAGCGACAAGGTCTACTGGCTGGTGTACGACCTTGGCGGCGGAACGTTTGACGCGGCACTTATCAACCTGCGCGACGGGATCTTCCGGATTGTCAATCACGGCGGCGACAACCACCTGGGAGGCAAACTCATTGACTGGGAGATTGTTGAGCAAGTCCTGGTTCCGGCGCTGTTGCGGGAATACCGCTTGGCAGATTTCCAACGCGGCAATCCGAAGTGGCGCCGCGCCTTTGCGAAGCTGAAGCAAGAGGGAGAAGCAGCGAAGATCCGGCTATCGCATGTGGCCTCGACTTCCCTCTCGGTCGAGTTTCCCGATGAGAAAGGCGAAACCATCGTCTTTGATTATGAACTCCAGCGGAAAGACGTCGAGCGCGTGATCGAACCGCTCTATCAACGGACACTCAACATCTGCAAGCGAGTCCTATCGGAAAAGAAGCTGGCGCCGGACAGCATCGTCAAGGTCCTTCTGGTGGGAGGGCCCACGTTCACGCCCTA
The DNA here is from genome assembly GCA_041499985.1 of Gemmataceae bacterium. Lineage (GTDB taxonomy): Bacteria > Planctomycetota > Planctomycetia > Gemmatales > Gemmataceae > JBGQLF01. The sequence goes on along the minus strand of JBGQLF010000482.1, from coordinate 4,629 downwards.
CATTCGCGACCGTATCGCCGACAAGAAGGAAGGATTGGGAAGGCCCCTGGACTTCAGCCTGGATCCGATGACCGTGGTGGCCCGTGGGGCGGCGATCTTTGCCGCGACCCAACGCTTCAAGAGCAAGAAGCCGACAACCGTCGCGCCAGACCAGTTCGCGCTGGAACTGGAATACAAGCCGGTCGGCGTTGATCCAGAACCCCTCGTAGCCGGAACTGTGATCCCACCTGCCGGGCAGAACGTCAATGGCTTTACGCTCCAGTTTCACGATCCTGAGGCACAGCCACCCTGGCGAAGCGGCAAGCTGCGCCTCGGGTCAAACGGCAAGTTTATGATCAACCTCGTCGCCAACAAGGACCGGCAAAATACCTACGCGATCGAGCTCCGAGACCCTTCCGGACGAAAATGTGAGACCGTTCCCCAGCAGCTCACCTATTCGGTGATCGGCGTGGAGGCTGGCCAACCGATCATGATACACTCGCTCGGCGTGGCCCAGGCGAATAACGAAGTCGATGTCCTCGTACCGAAAGGAGCCAGCCTTCCCATCCGCAAGAAGTCGGTTCACCGGACCGTCGTGGGCGTGCGCCAGGGCAAAGTAGGCGAGCTGCTGTGTATCCCGATCGTGGAAGGCGAGAATACAAGGCGAGCGGACCGGAATCCCCAGGTGGGGAGCCTGGCGATCATCGCGGAGGAAATCAACCGCGACTTGCCGGCCGGCAGCGAGGTGGAGATCACGATTGAAGTGGATCCGTCGCGCATCGTTCAGACAGAAGCCTACATCCCGATCCTGGATAAGAGCTTTCAGAAAGTGATCCAACTGGGGAAAAAGGCTGTGGACGGCAAACAACTCGCCGAGGACCTCGCCGACGAGAAGGGCCGGCTGGAACGCGTTCGGCAGAAGGTACTCTCCATTCGGGACACGAAGGCCTTAGCCGAGTTGGAGCGGATCGAGCGCGAGCGGATGGAACATGACCTGGATACGGCCCTGGCTGCATCCGGCGCGGATCCGGACGCGGCGGACAAGTGCCGGCAACGGCTCCGGGATCTAAAAGTCGCGGTGGATGAAGTCGAAGATGCTCTGGAGTGGCCCGCCCTCTTGGCCGAAGGGGAGGAAGAGAGGCGCAAGCTGCGGGAGGTCGTGGGCCAGCACGGTTCCAGCGGCGATCGGCAACAGATGGCCAACCTCGAGCGCGAGACCGAGCGGGCCATCGCTGCTCGCGATCCGGATCTCCTAAGGCGCAAGCTCAACGAAATCCGGGGCCTGCTCTTTCGTGTTTATCAGGAGCGACCGGAATTCTGGATCGGACTCCTCCACTTCATCCGCGAGCGTCGCTCATCAATGGACAACCCTGCCCTCGCCGAGCAGCTGTTCTCCCGAGCTCAAAGGGCCATCGACGGCAACGACCTCGCTGGTCTCAAAGCGGTTGTCCGGCAGCTCATGGCGCTGCTGCCGCCCGACCAGCAGCAGAAACTGTCGGGGTACGGCGGAGGAACGGTGAAGTCGTTTTGAGCCGTGACGGCTGGAGTAGGAAGTCTTCGTGTCATATCACCCCATCGAGAGAGGATGGATAACATGAGTCGACAAGCAGCGGACCTGGAGTCACTTTTCCAACGGGCATCGAGACATGCCGAGCGTGATGAGAACGAAGAATCCGCCAAAGCGTACGAGGCCCTTCTCAAGGAAGTCCAGCGCCCCGATCTGAACCTACCCGCAGCCGACCGAGCGAAACTGTTTCGGTCGGCGGTTTTCAACCTGGCTCAGGTGCTTAACAAACTGGGAAACTATCAACGAGCTCTCCAATATGTCACCCTCGGCCTCACGCACGGTCCGACGGATGTAGGCAAGGCCATTGCTTTGGCCGCCAAGGGGGAGGCCCTCTGTGGCCTGGGCCGTGAAGCCGAGGGTAAAATGGCGTTTGCGGAAGCCATGCAAGCTCATCCGATCATTGGCCGGTTGAATGCTGCCGATTCCATGGCGCGTCTGGGAACTCCCGCGTTTCTCCAACGTGCGGAGGAGTTGATCGAAATCGTTCTCTCTTCCTTCGGGAATGCCCTCCCAGAGAAGCTGTTCGGTGAAGCAACCTCCATTCGCCGGATTATTGTCGCCCGGCGACAGAACGTGGAACGCACACCGCACTAGACCTCAATGCAGCATCCAGGGACCGCTTTTCTGTAGGACGGATTTCCAATCCGTCCGGGCGAGAAAGGGGACGCAGCTCTTTTTGCATCGCTTTTCTGCACTTCCCGCTCTACAGCCCATCGCAGCTGGCGGCCCTGCCGGTGTCCGGCCGGCGCTAAGGACCGACGGGCGTGAGCGGCGGGTAAATATAGGCCCCCTCGATGTCCAGTTCGCCAAGTCGCGTGCCACCGTATCGGGTTGGGGGCTTCCCTGCGGAACGGCGCAGCCAAACGGACACGGCCTCCGCAAGAGAATCGGTGGGACTGATGAGCTTGACCTCGAACGGATCAATCCAGAAGGCTTTCTGCTGCATCTGACGGACCACCGGGTGAACGCGCCGGTACGCCTTGGTGATCCCTTCGTCGTCCACTGCGGACGACACCAGGTACAGATACCACTGGCTGTCCTCGCTGCCCTTCACCCAACAGGCAGCGGTTACCGGAAAGCCCTGGCGGAGGAGTTCCGCGACCAGCCTCTGTCCATCGTCGATCTGCTCCCTTACCAATGCAACTTGAACCATAGGAGCACCCAGTGCTTCATGTTCGTGATGGCTTTGTACAGTGCTCGGGCCCTGGCCCCAGTCACGCGCGCGTACCGGCTCGACTCGTACCAATCCTTGACGGTGCCCCAGTTGGCTGACAGGTTAGGATCCGCCGTGGCGTCGTTGTCGCGATTCGCCTTGAGGCCCGCGAGGTAGACCAGCCGCTCAATGTCGTGAGTCCAACATTTCTCAGCGAAGGCCTTGTCTGGGAACTCCTCGGCCTTCATCAGCTTGCCGATACAAGCCTTGAGGGCACATTCGACGGCGTACCCAGCAAGGTAGTAGGCAGCCGACCAGCGGCGTGCGGTGAGGAGAGCCTTGGCATCGCCAATCCGCTCCCGCGCCAGCCTCTGCAACTCGGCTCTGTTCACCTCTGCGCTCCACGCCGCCGAGACGTCTGGTCGTCATTGACCCCACTTACGCCCATGATACCTGCCACGACCGCCCCAAGCAAACGCGACGTGGGCTTGTTGCACGGCATTCCATCCGTCCCCTTCCTGTGCGGCCCGCCCCGAAAGGCGAAGAGAGGGAGAATAGGACGCAGATCAATTCTCAATTTCGAATGGAAGTGGGCTGCGTCTCCGCATTTGTGGAACCACTCGATGATCTGGCTGGAACCGGGGTCGAAGCAAGGAGACCACTCGTCGGAAGCCTTCTTCCACTGCTTGACGCAGTGCCAGTTCGGCCCCGCGAGGAGAACGAACCACGGCTCCCAGGCGGAGAGCGCTCGACGTCCCGTTAGCCCGAGGGGTCCAGGTCGCCCACTGGTACGCCCAGTACCGAAGCCAGCTTCTCCAGTGTCACCCAGGACGGGTTGTGCTGGCCGTTCTCCAGTCGGCTGATGTGGCTCTGGGGCAAGCCACTCTTCTGGTTTGTACTTCTCCACCCGAGCCGGGTAAGATGAGGTGGTGGGCCTGACTTCTTCCACGGCTGTCCGGAGCAGGCAGCCTTGGAGATTGCCGGCCCGGCTCAGGAGGAATCCCCCATGCCACCTCCACCCGCGCCACCCAATCGCGTGGTCACGCCTCGAGAGTTCCCGGCCTTCGAGGGTCGGGTCGCACTCCGCTGCCAAGCATGCGGCCGAACTACGAAATACGCCGTCGGCCGCATTTTCGTGGATCCCCTGCAACTCCGCGACGCCGGCGGGCAAAAGCCGAAGTACGAGGACATGGTTAGCTTCACGGGCTACTTCCACTGCCGGCGCTGCGGCGCGGGTGGGCCGTGGGAATTCCCGGCACGGACCGTGATGCAGCTCCAGGTCCTGATGCTGATGGCCACACGGAAACAAGGTGAAGCCCCCGTCGCATTCGTCCGGGGCCAGCTGTTCGACGGCACCTTCATACGGACCGCTACGGAAGGGGAAGCTCACCTTCGTAAGCTGATCGAGGCCAACCCCAGCGATGCCTTCCTCTGGAGCCGGCTGGGCAACCTGTACGATCAGGCCGAGGAGGACGAACGTGCCTTCGCCGCCTTCAGCCGGGCCGTTGAGCTGAACCCGCACGACGTGGAGTCGCACTACTCGCTCGGCTGCTACCAGATGGAGAAGAAGCAGCTGGTGAAGGCGGCCGAGCACTTCACGCAGGTCTTGCGCCACTGCCGCACAGCTCCTCGCCGCCAGCCGGGACTCCTCGAGGGCATGGTGCGAGACACGCTGGAGCGCCGTTGGGAGCTGCACCAGGAGTCCCGGGGGAACATCAAGTTTCTGCCACCCTTCGACCCTCCCCCGCGGCCCGAAGGGGAGGACGGCCCGCGGGAGCTAGTCGTGAAGGAGCTGGACCTCGACGACGAAAAAACCTGGGAGGCGCTGACCACGATGTACTTGACTGGCCGCTTTCGGTGGTGGCGCCGTAAGGCTTCCTCTATGCCTTGGCCTTGGCAGTTAATACATCTTCAAGCCTCTCTAATACAT
>JBGQLF010000481.1:0-7380 GCA_041499985.1 Gemmataceae bacterium | reverse complement strand
CGCTCCGCTGAAAGGGGCTGATTGCCGCTGAATCGCCACCAGGTCAGGAGTGCCTCGAAGAGATCGATAGGAGCCATGGTGAACGGCGGCTCGAACGGTATTCGTGTTTCGCTCATCTCTCCATTTTACCCGACTTCGCCGCCTCCCGTTCCGCCCAGGTCAGCATCTCCACCCTGAACGGAACCTCCACAATGACGTGGTAGCGGCTCTTGATCGACTCGTCGATGCGCACCTCTTACTCGGGCAGCTCCGCCCGCAGCGCCTTCGCGATCCGCTCTGCCGCGTGCTCCGCCGCCGGCTTGTCCGGTGCGGTCGGGTTGGTCACATACATAATCGATTCCTGCCCGAATCATCCTTTATTACTGTTGTTCTCATACCTGCAGTTTACCACGGGCTCGGGACGGCCGATCTCCAGCCGAATAGCTGGCTGGAGCACCGCACCACATTGCCAGCAGAGAACCCGCAGCACACAGGGTGCGTTCACCGCGCCGCCGTCGATCTGATCCAGGATACGGTACTCATGCTTACACTCATCAGCCATTAGCTATCACCGGGCGGCGTACAACCGGCCGCTCGTGTCCGGGCGACTTGTGGGAGCGTAGTCCTGAATCCGCAGCTCCCAGCGCTTTTTACTTTCCGGCAATCGCCGCGAGATTTGGTCCTTCAGTTCGGCGATCTGCGCCTGTATGCCCGGTATCCGATCCGCAGGCGCGTTCACCAGCCGCATCCCCAGCCACTCGGCGGCGGCATAGTACATCACCAGATCCTCGTCCAGAGTAGAAAGGCCGGGGCTGCCGTTCACCCCCATCCCGATCTCGTTCTGCTCCGTCCAGAGGCTGCCCGTACCGATGTAGCGCCAGGCCATCACCGGCGTCGTCGCCACGAACGTCGCCGAGGGCGGGGGGTTAAGGATCAACTCTCGCCCCTCGATGGCGTAGCGGCTGGGCGTGCCCGGAACCGCCGTCAGCCAGGAGCGGGACTGCTGCGAGGTCTGGGTGGTAACGGCGCTGGAGTTGATTGCCCAGGTGGAGGTGGGCTGCAGGAGGTTCTGGCCGATCAGGACCCAGGAGAACAGGAGGGCATCCCGAGGGATCTGGTACTCCATCTGGTTTGCCGCCAGGGGAATCTCCAGATCGGTCACCTGGCAGAAGCGAAGATATCCGGCGAGCCACTCGATGGACGATGAGAGCGTCTCCTGAAGCTCACGGTCCGGTACCTCATTTTGCGAGGGCTGACCGATCCTCCGTCGCATCTTGCCCAAAAGCCGTGCAGTTGTGATGGCACACCTCCTACCTGGAAATCGACCTAATGCTCATTTCTTGAGCAAACAGAGCTGCTTCCTCGTCAGCTAGTTTCATCATAGCGGTTACTCGGCTTTCACTGAGCGCGGTGTCAGGAAACGAGATGAACCACAAGGCTGCCGCGTGCTCGACCAGGATTCGGTACGCCTGGGTGGGAAGCTGCTCCGGGCCGGACACGGACATCTCCGGCGGCGTGGACACGTAGCGCAGCGTACAGGTTGGGTTCGCCGCCACCGCTTCGGCATCCGGCGTGGGCCGCAGGACAATCTGGAAGCCACCATACATGGCCCATTCACGGGGTTCTCCCGCCGCCTCGGAGGCCCAGTTGAGGTCATCGCCGCGCCACCGCTCCACATCCCCGCGCTGCAGGTCTTTGAACCCGTACCGTAGCCACTTCGCTTCCACCAGATCCAGCGGCGCCGTATACTCCTGCGTCCCCGCCACCAGGGCGATGGTGGTCGTGTCCGTCGTGTAGTGGTAGCGGGCGATCCGGTTCAGCCAGTGCGCCGCCCAGGTCAGGTAGATATCGACCACACTGTCCGGCACGCCGGAGCTCGTGGCGATATAGAGCCGCTCGTTGGTGCGTTCCCTCCAGAGCGAGCGCAGCGTCGTCAGCGCGGCCGGCGTCACGACCGGCAGCGAGTTGAAGCCGCTGACGATCAGGTCGCTGTTCACGCCGTCGGGGAAGTTCTGCTTGCAGACGGAGGCCGTAATCAGCGCGCCGCCACCGGAGACGCTGTTCAGGTTGAAGTTTCCCGTGGAGGGAGAAATGAACGGGCTGGCCGTCAGCGTCAGGTCATCGGAGGCGCCCACCATATTCAGGTAGCGGGTGGGTGCCGTGGTGTGGAAGGCATTGCACTTGAAGGCGCTGTTCACCCAGGACTGCCCACCGGGCGCCGTCAGCGGCGTGGGGCTGCCCTGTCGCCAGGCGATATCGGCCAGGCCGTTGCCGTCGAAGATACAGCCCTCGATCACGCTGCCCTGGTCGAAGTGCTGGGAGGTGGGCGTGATATCCAGCCCGTAGGAGGTGGACCCGTAGAACCGGCTGCCCCTGGCCTTCAGGAACCCGCTGATCGCGTTGATCTGCACGCCCACGGCCCCGCCGTTGGTGACGCAGCCATTCAATGAAACCAGCCCGCTCTCCACCGAGATACACGCCTGGCCCACCCCGCCGTCCACCCGGACGTACTCGTAGAGGGAGCCCGAGGTATCGCGCACCGCCGCCACGTTGTTGCCGCCTTTGACCCAACCGCGGCGAACGGCGACGCAGCCCGAGTTGGCAAGCGCGTAGCCCGAGGTGCCGGTCGCATCGGTAATGAAGTTCTCCACGATCTGCCCGGCCGCACCGATCTGCAGCGTGTTCCCGCCGAAGCTGGTGGACATCTGCAGTCCCCGGATCGTGGTGTACGTGGCGCTCCACGTCCCCACCTGCACCGTGTTGGCGATCCCGCCATCCCCGCGCACCGTCGAGTAGCCCTCAACCCGGACGTAGTTCTCCTCGGTGCCATTGTTTGTAAGAATGTGCCACCCACCCGCGCTGACGTAGTTCGTGGGTGTGCCGGCGGAGTTCGTCGACCGCACCCAGATGATGTGGCCGGGCACCACGATTCCGTACTCGTAGGGCTCGATCGCCGAAGTGACAAAGCCCTTCCCGCCGCCCGCGCCGCCTATGTGCCAGGTTCGGCCGGCACCACCGTTGGCTGTATTCCTATCAACCGTTACCTGGGTTGCTGATACTACAACGCGGATCTGGTAAAGATTGTCCCCTGTTACATTTATTCCGTTTCCGACCATCTGGGGAGTGAACAGGGCAGCGGCTGATGTTATCGTGGTGGTGCCGTTGGTGACGCCATCGGCCGCAGTCGCCTGGGGGGCCGCCTGCTGGGAGTAGTCCGTACCGCCGAATGCGGGATCGAATCCCACTCCGGCTAGAAGGGTGCCATCGGGTCTCAACTCGAATTGGCTTGCTGCGGTCCAGGCCACGGCTAGTCATCTCCTGATATATTCGGCTACTGTCAAGTCTGCAACAGCGAAATGCCGATGCTTCGATCAGATCGCAAGTACTGCTCCAGAAAGTGTTGGCCCTCCCAGCGCAACGCTTGATTGCCTACCTACCAATCCCACATATGTGCGTACACGAGGACGTTGCCCGTATATCCAGCGCTGGCAGCCGCGTCGGATACGACAAATTGGATCCGCGCGTTAGGCTGGCGGGTATGAAGTAGGCCCTCGCGCAGATAGGCCGGGAAGTCGCCGTCGCGCACCGTTCCAGGGCTTAGCTCCGTCCCACCGTTGGATCCGGTCGGCCGGTACATTCGCTCCGAGGCTTGCAGATCCACATCCTGGGAGATGTTCATCCCTTCCTGGTAAGGCGAGGCAGCGGAAGCCGCCTGGTTTCCCGGCACCAGGCTGAAGTAGCCCCGCGTGTCCCAGACCTGGTTCCCTGCCGGATCGACGTAAGTCGCCATCTGGAACTTCACACCCAGCGTCGATCCGATCACCGTCTGGATCGCCGTCAGCGTCAGGAGAACCTCGATCAGCTTCGCCATCGAAAGATCGAGGGGGTCCAGAAGCGTGTTGATCGTCTGGTTGTTCCCAGGACCGATGGCAATCGGGACATTAGCGACCAGTCGGGTTGCTTGAGGCATCGGACTCTCCTGACTATATGATTGGTTAGTAGCGGTCTGGCCTGTCTCTGCCGCCCTTGCTGAAATCCCGGTGGACTAGAACACCTCTCTGATAAAGCATAAATCTCTTCTGCCACAGGAACCCGGTCACCCCGTCCTGGGCATAGGGGCCGAGGTTATACCCCAGGAGGCCACCCTCGCGGCTCCTGGGGATCGCTCGCTTCCTACCTGGGCTTTTCATCAGATGCCCGTTCTCCATGAGGCTGTATTGGACCAGTCCACGTCCATCGTCGGTGTCGTCGTTCCTGACGATTTGGCCAGGTAGATCAGCTCCTGGAATTTATCCGTGGCTGCCAGCGCTAGCATGTTCAGGTTGGCGATGGTGTTATCGTCAACAAAGAACCGAACGCCCGAGAGGTCGGTCCAGTCGATCGTAAAAAGATAAAGCTTGTTTGCCACAAGCGTGAAGGGCTGGGGCGGCGCGACCAGCAGGTTCGTCGTGGTGCCGTCATTGCTTTCCGCGGTCACGTTCATGCTGGCCGGGCCGATGCGGAACCACGCGTACTTGCTGATCGAGGCCAGGGTGGCGTTGAAAGCGGTGCCGATCCCGATGACCGCCGTCTGCGCCGTGGTCAGGGCCGTAGGGAACCGCACGTACGCCTCGAATACCGGCTTATAGATCGCGTTGACGTTCGCGGCGCCCGCGTCCGGCTTGTTCAGCAGGAGCGAGTCGCCCCAGTCATATCCGGCGACCTCCGCCTCACTGGTGGCCGCCAGGGTTGCCCGCCAGACACCATCCACCTCGTTGGCAACCTTGGCAAAAGTCGGGGTCGTGCCCGAGATCCGGGCGGTTCCCGGCGAGCCCAGCGTGGCCCCCGCAAACTCCTCGAAGTGCTCGAACCAGAGCCGGTAGTTGGAGCGCCAGACCTGGCTGGTGATCTCCTGGCGCGAGGCGGCCGACTGAGTATTCGTCTTCAGCGGCCCGCCTACCGAGGTCCCACTTGGTAAGCGAATCATATTGTCCCTGCTTTCCGGGCACGGCGGAGATAACCGCCGCGTCCTACATCGTCACTACACAGCCACCTTCACGGCGCCGCGTAAATCAAGGTCCTGGGGGCGTTGGCGCCGGGTCGATGGCGCCAATGGCGGTCACGTCCGCCTGGATGTCCGCGAGGTCTGCGTCGGTCACCGCCGTCCCCGCCGCGAGCTGGTCGCGCAGGGCCTGCAGGTCCGTCGTGATCCGGGTGGTGGCATCGGTGATGGCCTGCTTCAGCAGCGCCTTCGCCGCGTCAATGTCTGCTCGTGTAGGCACGTCAATTCTCCTTTTTGTCAATGTCCCGGATCTCTGCCGCAGCCGCGTTAAGGTCCGAGATATCCTGATCCGTGATTGGAACGTCCTTCAGAATTTGCCTCTTGATGAGGGCGACATCATCCTGAATCGCGGCAACCTGGTCATACAGCTTGCTGATGACATCGAAGACCTGCTGCCATGGTCCGCCCCAATAGACACGGGAAGGGAATCTCATGGCTGGCAGACATGAAAGGGTGGCGCAGCGCTAACTGCCCACCCCGTGGCATCAGAAAGGAACACTTCCCGATGCGCTCCCATTCTACTACAGTTCCCCGCACCTGCGCTCGCTGCGGCAGTGCGTTCGATGCACCTCTCTACCAGGTTGCCCGAGGGCTTGGGCAGTTTTGCAGTCGGCGCTGCGTCAACCTCAATCGCGGCGGTTCTCTCTTGGAACGTTTCTGGTCCAAGGTGGATAAGTCGGGAGACTGCTGGATCTGGACCGGAGCCACCTGTGCGGACGGATACGGCACTTTTAACTGGGCACCCACTGGGAAGACGCGAGGCGCCCATTGTATCTCGTGGGAGCTTTACCACGGGTGTGCCGCTCCAAAGGGCAAGAAGGTTTGCCATACGTGCGATACCCCTGCTTGTGTCAACCCCGCTCACCTCTGGGTTGGAACCGATGCCGACAACTCCGCCGATATGGTGGCGAAGGGCCGCTCCGCAAAAGGCAGTCAAAGCTCGCGTGGCAAGTTGACGGAAGCGCAGGTTGTCGAGATGCGCACCCTCTACGCGTCCGGCGAGTTTGACCAAAAGCAATTGGCCCAACGGTTTGATATTCATTCCGCCCAGGTCTCGAAGATCATCTGCCGACTGCAATGGAGACACGTCTGACCCCGATCCACCATCTCGGCAATCCGGTCTCCTTTCTCTGAAACCGAGTAACACTCTCTTCCGGAGAGATCACCCGGCGTGATTACGTGTTCCGGCGGGCCTCCTCGGCCAGGCGCTTCCACTCCGCCAGGACCCGGCGCTGCCGCTCACCACCATAGGAACGCCGCCGCGCCTCCCGCACCGCGAACTGCGCCTCACAGCCGCCGCGGCAGAAGCGTGCTCCCGCCTCGGCCACCGGGCCACCGCGGAACCGGCACGGCTCGCTCATGGTGCTGCCTCGGCTTTCAACCGCCGCTGCTTCAGTTCGTCCATCACCTCGGCGGGCCAGCGGATATCGATGAGCGTTGTCTCCTCATCTGCTAGGCGCCGTTCGGAAAGGCGCAGGATAGCGACGGCATGGCTGGCAAATGGCCCTTCCACTACCCTCCAGGCGTGCGGGTCCGTCTCCCCCAGAAGCCGGGCCAGCAGATACCACTGGGGCTCGTTCATGAGATCGCTCATGACGCCACCTCGGCGGGCAGAGGCTGGCGGCGTCGCTGTTTGCGCTCAAGGTAATCATTCTCAGCGGACACGGAAAGATCGAAGCGAAGGATGAATTTCTCCGCGTCAGGATCGTCCCACAGCCTCGCTACGACTCCTCCTTGAGTCTCGTCCCAGAGAACGCTCACCGGGAACCGGTTCCGTCCTTCAGAGCCTTTCCAGTGACTGGCCCCTGTTTGGAGTAGGCAGATATACCGCCTTGGGGTCGGCTGCCAGGTGTCTTCCGAAGGCTTTATCACCCACTTGTCAGGGAGCGCTGTTGGAAGGACCAGCACGTTCCCGCCCGGATCGGGGATGAAAAACGCCTCCAGCGGACCTTCGTCCGGATGTTCCTCTTTCCAGACATGGAACGGCAGCCCCAGTGCAATGCAGGTCACCTGCTCGCTTCTGATCCGCGACCAGACGAACTCCTCGATCTCCTCCGGGCTCATCGCCTGCAAGTCAATCCACTTCATCCTACCACCTCGGCGGGTGCCCGCTCGGCGGGCAGAGGCTGGCGGCGGCGATGCTGCCGCGCCTCAAAGAGCCAGACTAGCACGTAGGCATCTCGGATCTCTGCTGCCTGCTTGAAACTGACCTGGTTGCGCATATACGCCACATTCACCGCCTCCAGCGTCTCTTCGATAATCGGCACGCAGACCTCGCAGTACTTCGGATCCTGGCCTTCGGGCTTCGGGTCATACGCTTTCCCGCAACGTTCGCAGATACCGTTCATCCCGCCACCTCG
>JBGQLF010000480.1:0-7389 GCA_041499985.1 Gemmataceae bacterium | reverse complement strand
CTTGGCGGTCAGCTCTTCGGCCAACAGGTCACAGTACAGGCAGTGACCGGTCTGGTCGAAATAGTCCGTCGCCACCTGGTGTTTGAGCCGGAGCAGGTGCGGCACGACCGGCAGAGCGATGATCTGCCAATGGGGATGACGCAGCGAGGTGCCGGCCCCTTCGCCATGATTCTTGAAGACGACGATGGTTTGGAAGCGGAGGTCCCGCCTTAAGTCTTCGTACCGGGCCTGCAAAGCCCGCAAGACCCGTTCGATGTGCTCCACGGACTGCTCTCCCAGAAACCGCTCATGCTCGGGAGATTTAATGATGACCTCGTGGGCACCGCACCCGCCTATCCAGCGAAAGAGCCGGCCATCTTCCAGCCGGCGGTGATCCTCCTCGATCCGCAGGGCCGGGAATTTGTTCGGGACCACACGTACTTGCCAGCCGGGTGTGTTGGGCGGGGTGCCGCTGCGGACGGCGTAGATCTCGGGCGCGGTCAGGGCCTCGTTACCCTGACAAAAAGGACAGGTATTCGCCGCAGGCGCCTCGGTCACGGCCGCCGTTCGTTTTTGGAAATCGTGCGGGCGCCGGACACGCTCTGGCGCCAAGATCACCCAATCATGGGTGGTCACATCGTACCGGAGAAGGGACATACAACGGACTCCTTCAGGGGGCATCGTCCGGTTCTTGAACATGTTGACGCGGGCGCAACCGTTGTCTGACGAACTCGGCCTCCGACCTTGACAGCCAGTTGTTTGGCGGCCAGCGGCGCAGCACTCCATGGAATCTCCCTCAAGTCTCTGCTTCTTCTCCCCCAATGGCCTCAGGGTGATGACGCACGATCCCCCCCTCGACCAGGTAAATCACATCCTCGGCAATATTGGTGGCATGATCAGCGATGCGTTCCAGATGCCGAGTGGCCGAAAAGAGCGACAGGGCCGGCTCGATCATCAGCGGCGAGGTTTGCATGGTCAGGATGAGCTCCTGGATAATCTCGGCGTTGTAACGATCGACTTCATCATCGAGCCGGCAGACCCGCCGGGCCTGACGAGGATCGAGCTGGACAAAAGCCTCCAGGCTTTGCCGGACCATGTCCGTGGTTACGTCGGTCATGCGCTGCAGTTTCTCCGGGATCGGGATGGAGGGCAGCTCCGCAAGCCGCACTGCCCGCTCGGCGATGTCCACGGCCAGGTCGGCCATGCGCTCCAGATCGGTGTTGATCTTGAGTACGGCGGCAATGCGGCGCAGGTCAGCAGCCACAGGCTGGTGCAGGGCCAGCATCTTGAGGCACTCTTCCTCGATCCGGTTCTCCTGCTGGTCGATCGGCTCGTCCCCCACAATCACCTGTTGCGCCAGGTACACGTCACGCTCTTGCAGTGCGCGAATCGCCTTATGGATTGCCTCTTCAACGGCGCTTGCCAGGGCGAGGATGTCCTGATGGAGGTTTTCCAGATCCCGTTCCCAGTGTTTGGACATGTCCCTATTCCTCGGTCCCAGGTCCGTCGTCAGGAATGGTCCCGGTTGGACACCGCCGGACTGCTCCCGGTTTACCCGAACCGTCCCGTGATATAGTCTTCCGTCTGTTTCATCCGCGGGCACGTGTAGAGTTGGTCCGTGGGCCCAGCCTCGATCAGCCGGCCCTGGAAGAAGAACGCAGTCAGGTCCGAGACACGGGCCGCCTGTTGCATGTTGTGCGTCACAATCACGATGGTGTAACTGCGCTTCAGCTCGAAGATCAGATCCTCGATCCGGGCGGTGGAAGCCGGATCGAGGGCTGAGGCGGGCTCGTCCAGAAGTAACACTTCCGGGTTGGTAGCCAGGGCTCGGGCGATGCAAAGGCGCTGCTGCTGGCCGCCCGACAGGTTGAGCGCCGAGTCGTTCAGTCGATCTTTGATCTCGTCCCACAGAGCTGCCTGGCGCAGGCAGCGCTCGGCGATCTCAGCGAGCCGCGTCCGGTTCCGTACACCCGCCACGCGCGGGCCGAAGACCACGTTTTCAAACACCGATTTGGGAAAGGGGTTCGATTTCTGGAACACCATGCCTACGCGCCGGCGTAAATCGACCGCGTCGATGTGTCGGCTGTAGATTTCCTGGCCATCGAGCAAGATTTCGCCCGTATGGCGTGTCCCCTCAATCAAGTCGTTCATACGGTTCAGGACGCGGAGAAACGTCGATTTGCCGCAGCCTGAAGGCCCGATAAGAGCAACCACCGAATGCTCCGGAATCACGAGGGAGACATCGTCCAATGCCTGCACAGGTCCGTACCAGAACGATAACTTCCGGACCTCAAACTTGGCGCGAACTCCCCGGAAATCGGGCGATTGTCGGCCAACGACCTGGCGCTCCGTGATAATGGCGGAGTAAGGAAGCGTGGACAAGGGAGGTTTTTCCAAGGACCCCGAAGGCCGCGCGCGCTCCATGGTTCCCATGCTTTGACATCCCTTGGTGGCTTGCCAATTCTTCATCGACCCGGCTGGCGGAGGCGATATGCGGCAGAGTATTGCCCAACGGATAGACCGAGCCATATTGCCGATCACGGCAGGTTCATCGCCTGGTCGCCGGCTCTTGGTGCGCGCTGGATACAGGGGAAGCCGCTGGAAGAGGGATTCTCACCGTCAGCACGGGACAGGGCGCCTTGCGCACGACCTCTTCGGCTACACTCCCCATCAACAGCCGGTTCAGTCCGGTCCAGCCGTGGGTGCCTATCACGATAAGATCGCAGTGGCTCTCCTGGGCCAAGCGCAGGATTTCAGCGACTGCCTCCCCCTCTTTCAGGTGATGTTCCACGCTGATTTTGGGGTCTGGCGGACGGAGCTGGCCTAACTGCTCTTGCAACGTCTTTCGGACATCAGCAGGCTCTGGGGGCGGGAGTCCCCACTCGCCAGTGATCACCACGGGTGGCTGGACATGCAAAAGAAACAGGCGTGCGCCGTAGTCCCGAGCCAGCGAACAGGCCACTTGAAACGCCTCGGCGGAACACGGTGAAAAATCGGTCGGATGAAGGATCGTGCGAATCGGTAACATGGTATTGCCCTCGTATTGCCCTCGAGTTGTCTATCACAGAACTCTCCTTCCCGCGCAGAGTCGTTCCACCACAACCTCCGTCGCTCACATCGGTCCGGAGCGCTTCACCATCGCAACGCTTGTGCCAAAGTGGTTTGCGCTCAGGCGTTTGGAGTGCACCACTCGTCAGAAGTGGCTAGAGGATGGGCTGTTACTGCGCAAGGGTAGTGCCCGCCACCGGAGGATGCCAGGAGATGCATGCGCCTCCTTCCCAGGGACGAGTGTGCGGTTTTGACAACACGGAGGTTTGCAGCGGTCCCGCACGCTGAGCAAGCCAATCGACCCAGGTCAAAAGGGGAAAGGCCACACCCACCAGAGCAGCAGGACAAGGATTACGAGCACAAGCAAGTAAAGCATTGCTTGTGGAAAGAGAGGGATTCCATGACCGAAGCGGCTAGCCGCCTGCTCGAGGCGAGCCTGCTCGACCAACTCTTCGTGCCCTGGATGCCCCGTCACAAGGGGTTCCTTCTCCAGCTTCGGTTCGTCGGGCAGCTGGGGAGAGGAATCCATGGAAACCTCCTCAGTGTTTGATCTCATGGGCCCCGCGCACGCAGAGCCGTATGGTAAACGCACAGGCGGATGCCTGTCGGCGCTGGCCCTGCGCCAGCAGGCCTACTGGTTCTTACGGGGCCTCTTCACACCCTCCACGGCCCAGACGTGGCGCAGCTTGCCTGTGCGTGGGTCCCGGACGGGCGGGGTTGGTTCGCATCGCACGCGTACCGCCGACAGGCCCTGTGCTGCGAGGAAGGCTTGAACCCGCAGGAGAACCCCTGTCCACACCTGATGCTCGTCCCACCCCGGACCGACCACGAGCCGGAGGCCTAACTCTGCAGGGGCGATCTGGACTGCCTGAAACGTCTCCACGCCAGGTGTCTCCTCGATCACGGTTTCGAGGGCCAGGGGAAGCACCGCGACCTCGGACCCGGCCGCCCCTTGCAGGAACAAGATCTCATCGCTCCTGCCATCGATTCGGATCGCGGGCAGTGTGCTACCACAGGGGCACGGACCGCCGAGAACGGTCAAGCTATCGCCGAGATCGTAGCGCAGGATGGGGGCCACACGGTTGGCCAGGTTGGTAACTAGGACCGTTCGCGAGGGCTCGCCTGGTGGCACCGGCCGGTAGCAGTCGTCCACCGGTTCCAGGATCACCCAGTCCGCGTTGACGTGGAGGCGCTCATGGGGACACTCGAACGCGATGGCGGGAAACTCGGAAGCGCCATACATGTCCCGCACGGGGCAGCCAAAGGCCTCGGCGATCAGGCGGCGGGCGGCAAGGTCCAGCCCTTCGCTGTTGCTCGTGATGCTCAGGGGACGGATCGCCAAGCGGTCGGCGCGCTGCTCTTGGGCGAGCAGGACGAGGGCGCTGGGGTAGCCCATGAGGTCGGTCGGCTGAAAGGCGTTGAGGTCTACTACCAAACTGGGCAAGGGATCAAGAACGGAGAAGGCCCGGTAACAGTCGCTGCCCCAGGCAAGCCTCTTCTGGGCCAGGGCGGTGCCTGCCGCCGAGGCAAAGTGTCCCCCGGTGGCCACGACGACCGCGAAGCGTACACCCCGCCGCAGCACGGTCGCAAAGTGCTTCAGCCATGCCGACAGGCCGCCGCTCCTGCGCACGGCTAGGGCGGCATAGGCTGCCATCGCGCCTCGGTCGTGCAGGAAGACACCCGGCTTCCCCGTCGTCCCGGAGGTGCTCCAGACGACATAGCGCCCCCCGAAGAGGTCCCCCACGCGTCCTGGGTCCGCCAGGAATGCATCCAGATCTCGTTTCGTCACCGCCGGGTCGGTCACCCAGGCATCGAAATGGCTCATCAGCTCGGGTTTCGTGGTCACGGGCAATTCCCCAATGTCCGCGATCCCGGGACCGAGTGCTCTATACAGCTTGCGGTAATAAGGAGAGTGGGCTCGTGCAAAGGCGACGAGCTTGGCCAGGCGGCTGCGCTGGCGTGCCGCAATGAGATCCCGACCACGGCAATCCACGCGCGCCACATCCAAGGCGTCCTTCACTAACCGTCCTACGTCGAAGGGCCAGCGCGTTCGCCTCGTAGCACACCTCCCGGCCTTACGGCCGCGGTACCTTCCGACCTGGACGCCCTCCGACCCACCGGATGGAAGCGGTTGTCGTGCGGTCGGCCGAGTGAGACTTTCGGACCCTGATTTGCCCCCGTTCCCGAAGTCGCCTAGAGCATGCCACATCGGAACCCACCCTTGCTTCACAGAGGGAGCGGACCGCCCGGGCCAACAGCGGGGCGATCGAGCGGATTTCGAGCCACGGATTGGCGGAGACGGGGATGCTGTCCGTGGTCAGCACACTTCGATCTCGTTGGCCAGGATCGGCAGCCGCGTTTCCTCCATGACCAGCTGCTGTGCGAGCTGTTTCGCATGGTACGTGTCCGCGCGCCCTCGCAGGATGAGGCCCTTGGCGGCGACGACCAATCCGAAGTCGCCCACCTGCCCGCCCAGTCGGCACTCGACGTGTGCTACCAGCTCGGTGTCCCCATCAGCCGTGTTGAGGTCCATGCTTTCCTCGGGAGCCTGACTTTTCATGGCCACATCTCGAATGTAGTCCCGTCGTGACGATCCCGGTTACTTCCCGGCTTCCGCCCCTCTGCCGGCCGTTGTTGCGCTAGGTTCTTGGATAGTCGATAGCGGGCGTTGGAGCGTCTTTACTGTCAGCACGGGGCAGGAGGCCCTCCGCATCACCTGCTCGGCCACGCTGCCCAAGAGGAGCCGGCCCAGCCCCGTCCGCCCATGCGTCCCCAGGACGATCAGGTCACAACCCATTTCCTGGGCCATGCGCAGGATCTCGGTCGCCGCCTCCCCTTCGACCAGGCGGTATTCCACCGG
Organism: Gemmataceae bacterium; assembly: GCA_041499985.1. Classification (GTDB taxonomy): domain Bacteria; phylum Planctomycetota; class Planctomycetia; order Gemmatales; family Gemmataceae; genus JBGQLF01. Next base: position 1,502 of record JBGQLF010000480.1, on the reverse strand, counting down.
GACCTTGGGGTCGCCGGCCTGCAACTGCTGGAGTTGTTTCCACAGCTGGTCCTTGTACGTTGAGGGTCCTGGGAGAAGCACTCCCTCGTCATAGATGACCACAGGTGGCGTCACGACGTGCAGGGCGACCAACCGCGCGCTGTAGTCTCGGGCCAGCGAACAGGCCAACCGGAAGGCGTAGTCCGAGCACTCAGAAAAATCGGTCGGATGAAGGACGTTGCGAATCGGTTGCACAGTGCACTCCTTTGCTTCGATCCGAGGGTAGAGTCCCATCGCGGGACACCGCGCCAGGAACGGTAATCCTGCCCGAAATCTCATCGTGTCGGGGTACTCCGTCCGGGGCGCCCCTCCCTGACTGCCGCCACTTCTCTGCGAGATTTCAGAATGCTTGTGGGTGAATCAACTTCCATGCCGGAGGTGTGGGGCAGACCTCCTTGAGCTGCAAAGCGCTGAAAATGCCAGGCTGTTGCCGGGCCGAAGGGCCAGCAGGTAGATTCAGCGCCCGCACAGGAAAGGAGCAATGTGCGGAACGGCACACGCTGTGCGTTTCGGTACAACCCCAGGGCGTGCCGTCCGCTCAGGAACGCCCCGGTTCCCAGGAACCGGTTGGCCGTCTTGCTCCCATGCCCGCCACGACCCGGAAGGTGCACCCGGAACACGCGGACTTCCTCTGCCCTCTCACGCCAGGAGGTTAGTTTCGTCTCCACTCGAATCCGAAATATCCTGTTTCGGAGGAGAACTCCGTCGGACGCTCCTTACCCGAAAGGGCGAAACAGCTCTGCCGCTTGTCACTCTGCATCTGATAAATGCCCAGGAACTTGGTCTCACCCCCGTCTTTCGCTGGGAGAAGCACATCGATGGTCTTGGGAGTCCTGGTCGGGTTGACGGAGAACGTCCCGGAAATGCTGTAATTGCTGCCTGTCAACGTGAGCTTGTTTCCCTCGATGACGAGGCGGGTGTTTTGAACCTCGTCCTCGGAGGCTCGTCGGCCATCGGGATGCTGGATCGCAACTGCCTTCCAGGATCCCTGGAATTGTTGGAGTTCTTTTTTCGCGGCATCGTCAGACGAAGTCGCATCACCTATTCCCAGAGGGGCCAGCAAGATCAGTAAACTGCACCAGTACATAACAACCTCCGGTAATGAAACCATCTGTTGCCCTAATCAGCTCCCACGCTTTCTCCACAGAGGTAACGCATGGTTCGAGCCAGCAAGGGGGCGACCGGGACGACCTCCAGCCACGGATCGGCAGCGACCGGGATGCTGTCCGTGGTCAGCACCTTGCCGAATTGCGCGGCACAGAGTCGGTCCACGGCTCCGGGGGCCATCACCGCGTGGGTGAAGATGGCGTGGACCTCTCGCGCCCCCGCTTGCCGAAGGGCGTCGGCGGCACCGCTCAAGGTTCGACCGGTGCTGGCCATGTCATCGACGACCAGGCACGCGCGACCCTCAACCTTCCCGAGGACTTGCAACGGGACTGCCGCATCGGGGCGCGGCCGGTCCT
>JBGQLF010000479.1:0-7397 GCA_041499985.1 Gemmataceae bacterium | reverse complement strand
GGACGGTCCGATCGATGGGCGGCGCCTGGCCCGTAGCCGCAAGCGTCTCGCTTGCTGGCCTGTACTGCCCCGAGCCGGCAAGCGGGACGCTTGCGGCTACGAGACAGGCATGCGTGACCAACTTCCTTGCCGGAGTAATAGTCAACAGGGAGACTGGGGGGAAACATCCGTGGCGCTCGCCCGGGCTCCGGTGGTGCTTTGCGGAAGGATCCTTGCGAACGCCGACCCTCGCAATCCAGGCCAGTCAACTTTTCTGAGCATGCCCTGTTAGCAGTGTTTCCAAATGGAAGCGCCGCCGAGGAACAGGCTACCGCCGAGAAGGCCCCTTCGCCGCTGTTCGCGCGTCCCAAGTCCTGGTGGGTGTTGGGTTAAAGCCATTGTCTGTCCTCCGCGACGGGTCATCCCCAGATCCGGCACCGCAATTGCAGTACCCAAAGGCGTCGAATTGTGTTGGCCAGCCCTCCCCGGTCTCCCCACGCCGCTCGGTTGTACTTGCCCACAACCGCACTGGATGAACGCGCTCTGCCCCTCCAACGAGAACCTTCTTGATTCCCTCCGTGCGCCAGGCGGCAAGGGCCAACCCGGTATCGGTGCCGCCTCCAAGGGAGCAAGAAAGCCCCAGGACGAGGATCCGCCGTGAACCACCAGAGGACTTGTGACATGGATAAAATCCGAATTGAGCAGGCAGAGTCGCTTCCCGAGTCCCGGTTGCTCGAACTGCTGGGCCACGGAGAGGACGGCGCGCACCGGCAAGGCGACGCTCCGAACGGTGCTCTCCAAGCGATCCCGCTCGTTCCCGGCAACCGACAGGAGTTCGAAAGGCCAAACGCCAATGAGCCGGCCGCGCCCTCCCTTCGCTCCACCCAGAGCATCCGCGCGAACGCCACGCCGCTCTCGGCAGGAGACCTTCCGCGCCCCGGTCTGGACCGCCTCCCTCGTCTGGCAGGAACCGGTACAGCTCGGGCTCCTGCGAAGACACCGGCTGCATCGCCTTCCCCCCTGGCCAACGTGGCACTCACTTCCCCGAGCCTGTTCTTCAGCCAACTGGTCCGCAGCGCCAAGGGGATCCTGCCAGGGGAAACGGCAAAGACCTCCCGCTACGGGATCCGTCCCGATGGCACTCTCGAGTATCATTCTCAGGCCCAGCTAGTTCCGAGCTTGGTACAGTTGAAACTTGATGGTTTTTGTCAGCATTGGCAAGCCAATCTGCTGCGCCTGGATGCAGGGTGTTTTCTCATCGACTTGTCCTTGGCCGGCAACTGGTGGCAACGCTGTCTTGGCCTGTCTCCCGGGCTCGAGATCACCGTCTCCTTCCCCGAACCGCAGGAGTTTGCCGTTGAGCTGACCGAGGTGAGCGTCGCCATCCGACCGGTTCGTTGCGGCCGAGCCGCTGGCGTACGGTTTGTCGAGCGGCTCGGCCCCCGCCTGCTCGAGAGCCTGCGGTCTTATTTGCACATGGTTGCGGAACGCCGCGAGCAGCAGCGGCTGGCGTGCTCCAACCCGGTGTGGGTGATGCCCCTGATGGGAGAGGAGGGACCGATCCAGGCGGCAGAAGGTCTGGCCGTGAACGTCTCCGTCGGCGGCATCGGCTTCCTGCTGGCGTCCGACCTCCCAAGCGACCGGGTCTTCATCCGCGCCTCGCAGTCCGGGCGAGCAACCGCCCTGGCGGTGACAGCCCAGCTGGTGCGCAAGCGCCATTGTGGAGACGGAGTATATGAGATAGGAGCCCGGTTTGCGCGCGCAGGCTGTGGTTTGCAACTCGCTTGACGTCCGCCGGCCGACCCTGTTAGAGGAAGCCAGCGTCCTCTCACACGAAGAAGGAATCTGGGCATCAGGTCACGGCAAGACAGGAGACCGCTTGGCCAAGCGAGCCACTGATGCCTTTGCTTCGCGCGTCAACCGGGCCTCAGGCGCACCGAGCGTCAAGGTCTTCAGCAGCCCCTGAGCCTCGGGAGTGCCGATGTGTTCCAGTGCTTCTAGCGCTCGCACGATTCGTAATCGCTCCGGCGAGGCAGACGGTTTCGTCTTCTCCAGCAGCTGTTCCAAGCGTTGGCGCATCTCTAGTCCGGGCTTATCGTGGAGAGCCTGCCAGATAGCTGATTCGGCCAAGTCGGCCACTTCTTCCAACTCCTGCGTGGCCTTCTGTCGTACTTCAAAGCGGTTGCTGTCAAGCTCAGCAAGGAGTTGGGCGATCCGCTTAGGATCGACTGGCTCTACAGGTCGAAGGTGTTCCTGGAGGTAGCGGATGCTCTGCTCCGGTGACGCGACCAGCATCCAAATTGCTGCATGAGCCTTGGGACTATCAGCCCTGGCTAGATCACGCCACCAGGACTCCAGGTCCTGCATGGAAGGTCTGCCGGTCTCAGGGCGCTTCCAGCTAGCCAGTCTGGTGGCATCCCAAACCAGGGCCGTGTTGTCCTGGCCGGCCGATGCCAGGCGCCTACCATCGGGAGCAAAGGCGAGAGCTGCGATGCCGCTTTGATGTCCCCGGAAACAGGCACGCTCCTGCCCCGTGGCGACCTCCCAGAGTCGAATCGTTCCGTCGCTTCCCCCGAAGGCTGGTTTGTCCCCACTCGCGGAAGCCAGCATCCTGCCGTCCGGAGAAAAGACCACCGTGGAGACTTGGCCAAAATGGCCTTTCAATTGCATCTGTACTTCTCCCGTCCTCGCATCCAAGAGGTAGATATTATCTACAATGGACAGGGAGTTCATGGCAGCCAGGGCCACAGCCAACGTCTTGCCATCAGGAGAATAGACAACCGCATTGACATCAATGAACCGGTTTGGCGTCAGTTCCACGGGGGTCACGTCCAAATCGCGAAGGAGCTTGCCTGTGGCTACCTCCCAGAATGAGATCCGCCGGTTCCAGCGGCCCGAACTCGCCACGGTTTTGCCATCCGGTGCAAAGCTCACGGAGTTCCCACCTAGGAAATGGCATACCTCTTTGCCCGTAGCCACTTCCCAGATGCGCGACCACCCGCCCAGTCCCCCCGCCACCACGAGTTTCCCATCACCCGAGAATGCTAGCGCACCGAAATTGTCCTCCGCGTTTCCCAGCCGGGCTAATTCCTTTCCGGTGGCTGAGTCGCGCAGACACAGCGTGGGCCCTACTGTGGCAAGTGTCTTGCCGTCGGGAGATAAGGCAATGGCTCGTACCGGCTTGGCTTCCCTCTTCCACAGCGGCGTGTCTTCCGTGTCCTTCGGAGCCGTTGCCGGGGTTGTATTATCCAGGCGTACTCTTGGTTTGCCGGTTCCCACGTCCCACAACCTGAGCGTGCCGTCCTGACTTCCGGTGGCCAGTGTTCTTCCATCGCCCGAAAAGGCCACGCTGACTACCGCGTGCTGGTGACCGTCGGCCGGCCGGTATTCCTTCCCCGTGGCCACGTCCCACAAGCGCACGGTCCGGTCCCCGTTTCGGCTCATTTTGTCCCCACCCGCCGAGGCGAGCAACTTGCCGTCGGGCGAAAAGGTCACGGCCGCAATTGGGCCGCGCTGTCCGTGCAACTCACGGATCTGCTTCCCGGTGGCCAGATCCCAGAGGCGGAGAGCACTGTCGAGGCCTCCCGAGGCCAGTGTTTGTCCGTCGGGAGAACAGGCGACCGCGTAGACGAAAATGTCTTGACTGTCAATCTGTCGCCGTTCCCGGCCCGTCGCCACGTCCCAAACGCGAATCGTGCGCTCATCGCTTCCGGATACGAGCGTTTGGCCATCCGGAGTGAAGGCGACACGGTTGACTTCGATTCGATGGCCGGCGCATTTCCGGAGTTCCCGGCCCGTAGCCACCTCCCATAGCCGAATGTTCCATCCCGAGCAAGAAGCTAACAGCTTTCCGTCTGGTGAAAAGGTCACACAACGGACCCAGCCCTCATGGTCGCCGAGCCGACGCACCTCCATGCCGGTCGCCACATCCCAGAGCCGAATCGTTTGGTCCCCTGCTCCTGAGGCGATCAGCTGATTATCCGGGGAATAGGCCACGGAAAAGATCCGGCCCTGCTGTCCTTGAAAGCGCCGCAGGATCCGACCGGTGGCGACTTCCCACAGAAGGATGGTGGAGGCACCAGGTCCTCCAGCCACCAGCTTGGTACCGTCTGGCGAAAACGCCAAGGAATCAATTCCTTCGGCGCCGGGCACGCGGATGGGATCGCCGTGAAGCTGGGCCAACTCTTTGCCGGTGCTGACTTCCCAGAGATGGATGCGGTTGTCCTGTTCACCGGAAGCCAGCATCTTGCCGTCCGGAGAGAAGGCCACAGACGTCACGGAGAAACCGTGCTGGAAGCGGATAGTGCCCATGCGGGCGATTGCCCCAGCGGGCAACCGGTCACCGTACTGATCGGTACCGACCTGGGGTTCCGTTTCCGGCATTGACCGCCGCACATCCAGAGGGACTGGTGTAGGTCGCTCTTCTCCCTTGGTTTCCCGTTCATTCTCTGCAAGTGCCAAATGAGCGGTCCAGCCTACGCTGGCGGCCAACAGACTTAGCGCGAATACCAAGACCACTCCGACCTTCAGCTTGGCCAGCAACATGGCCTGGAGCACTCCTTCCGTCAGGGCTACCACCGACGCCGAGATTCCTCCAACGGTCGCCGCCTTCCCCGCCGCAAACAACATTCCTGCCTTGATTGTGGAATCAACCAAAGCAGCCGAAACCGGCTGCTGCAATGACCCAGCAATCAACCCACCAGCCGATAGAGTCACGCCTCTTCGTAGCAACCGATTCCGCAAGACCTCACGGGCACGGTTCAGCCGATTGGAAATCGTCCCCCTGGCCCAGCCCAGCTCCCGAGCTGCCTCCTCGTGGGTCCTGCCTTCCAAGTAACAGAGCACGAGGGGAGCACGGTACTTGTCCGACAATCGGTTCAGCTCCTCGTCAAGAATTTGCTGCAATTCGTTCGCAGCGGCTTGGTGTGTGGGTTCGTCCAGGATGGAGTTTTCCGGTGCCTTCAACACTTGCCTTTCGTGCCGTGCTCGCCGGGTCGCTTGGGATCTCGCTTTGACAGCAACCCGGTAGGCCACCTTGTACAGCCAACTCCCCACCGCCTCACGTTTGGTAATGGCGCGGGCTTTCCGCACCAAGGCCACGAACGTGGCCTGGAAAGCGTCTTCCACGTCCTGGGTGCCATGCAGCAGACGCCGGCAGAGACCGAGGACCATCGGCCCATGCCGCCAGAGTAACACTTCAAAAGCCGTCTGGTCGTTTTGGGCGACAAAACGTTCCAGGAGCTGGGTGTCCGTCAACCCGCCGTGTGGATCAACCATCCGGCGAAGGTGGCGGATAACGACGCTGAGTTGTCCGTTGGCCATGTTCCTCGTCCCTCAGAGAAGGTTGCTCTCAGTGTAATAGAGGAGGGATCGCGGTACCTGCCCCAAGAATTCTGGAAATCTTTGGAACGAGTGGCTCGGGAAAAGTGAACGATTGATCATGTTGTCAGGAGCGGTGCCAGCAACAGCGGGCATGCTTGAGCAGGCCCACAAGAGTTCTTCGACATCGCTGCCTGAATGTCGCTAAGAAGCCCTAAAACAAGACGAGCGGCGGGGCTTGTCCCCGCCGGGATAAACCCGGCGGCTCGTGTTATTTTAGGGACGCTCAAGTCGCCTGGTCCTACTGTCACTCGGACAGCCTGTGCCTATGCCATCGACGGATGCCGCTTCACTTGGTTTTGGCCTCCGCCAGCCAAAGTTCGTCCTCCGCAACCGAGGGGACGTCCCCTCGCTTGCGCTTCGGGCTTGTGTCAGAGTTTCCCGCGTCGAGTATATCATCCCCGTCCCTGAATTACGTCCCCCGTGCGCAGCACGCCGCCGCGGATGATCTGGGCCCGCAAACCGCCCCGGTGGCACAGCCCCTGCTTCACCCCATTGGTGGTGAGCTCCTCCAGATGGCCGCACGGCTCGCACAGCCGTAGCCCACGTAGCACCACTTCGCCGACGCGGAACTCCTGTCCCACCAGATGATTCAGCGGCACGCCGTGCGTCAGCAGGTTGCGGCGCGCTTGACCCGGCTCCAAGGTGATGTCGCACTCGTGTGCCAGCGCCTCGAGGGCTTCGCTCTCGATGAGCGTCACTTCACGATCCGGACTGTTCGGTTTCGAGAAGGTGCCCTGCTGCATGCCATAACGATCTCCCTCGAGTCCTTTCCCAGGCACCGCTTGCGCCTGCTGCACGCGCTGAAGAGCGACGCACTTCTGTTCGGCGATGAAAATGGCAACCAATTGACCCTGGAACATGGAGAACTCGCTTGGACGGTGCCGTGAGGAATGTAGCAACAGAAACCCTTGGCGGAGGGCTCGATCTTCCACATGAAGATCTGAGAGCATGGTAGCGGCAGAGAGACGCAAGGGCAATCGTCCTGAGTGGGCGCATCCGGAAACCGTTCCGCGTCGCGTCAACCAAGGAAACCTCGACTTTGCCGCAAACCGCAACTGCGGTACACTCGTCCGTCCAGGCCGTACGGGCGTGGTGAGAGGAGTGCTTACGCATGGCTGTGGTCGGCGATCCACGTGTGGTGCTGGTGCATGATTGGCTCACCGGTATGCGCGGCGGTGAAAAATGCCTCGAGGTCCTCTGCCGGCGCTGGCCGCGGGCACCCCTGTTCACCCTGTTGCATCGGCCCGGCTCCGTCAGCCCCCTCATCGAGCGTCGCCCCCTACACACGAGCTTCTTGCAACGCCTGCCCGAAGTGCATCGCTACTACCGTTACCTACTGCCGCTGCTGCCCGCGGCGCTGGCCAGCTGGCGGCTGCCGCCGTGTGACCTGGTCGTCAGCCTCAGTCACTGCGTGGCCAAATCGGTGCGGCCGCCGCGCGACGTGCCGCACGTCTGCTACTGTTTCACGCCGATGCGCTACGCCTGGCACCTGCGCGGCGCCTACTTCGGTGCGGAACGGTTCGGAAGCCTGAAGTCCCGTGTGGTGGACCAACTGCTGGCGGGGCTGCGCTGGTGGGACCGGTCCACGGCCGATCGGGTGACGCATTTTCTCGCCATCAGCCGAACGGTGCAGCGGCGCATTCAGGAATGTTACGGACGCCCCAGTGAGGTCATCTATCCGCCGGTGGATACCGACTTTTACTGCCCCACACCGGGGCCGCGCGCAGATTTCTACCTGGCGGTGTCGGCCTTCGCTCCGTACAAGCGCCTGGACCTGGCGATTACCGCGTGCAACCGCCTCCGCCGGCCGCTGCGGATCCTTGGCACTGGCCAGGACGAAACCCGGTTGCGGGCGCTGGCAGGGCCGACCGTGCAGTTCCTGGGTTGGCAGCCGAACGAGGTGATTCGGGACCAGTTCCGCCGCTGTCGGGCGCTGCTCTTTCCCGGTGAAGAGGACTTCGGCATCGTGCCGGTCGAGGCCATGGCTTGCGGGACTCCGGTCATCGCCTTCGGTCGCGGCGGCGCCACCGAGACGG
>JBGQLF010000478.1:0-7410 GCA_041499985.1 Gemmataceae bacterium | reverse complement strand
GATTCTGCGGCTTTTTCCCGCCGTTCCTTGCGTAGCACGTTTTTGTGTCCTAAGTTCGAGTGTCCTCCTGAATCCGAACGGATGCGACTGCTCCCTCCCACCAGCCTCCCCACCGCGACGGAATGCCACGCAGACTAGTTTGCAACGCAGGCTCTTCATCCCAGTAAAGGGCAAACCCGTCGTAAGGCGGGGACGCAAAGCCATGGGCCCTCGGTCTCACGAGACGTAGGGGTCGCCAGGTTACCGAAGGGATGGCCAAAGACGAGTTCGGGCAACGTCCGACCGAGCTCGGTTTAGGTTACCATCTGAACTTGGAAGAGGAGACCTCATGAGTTGGCTTCGCGTCCTGGCTCGCCGTGGACACTCCAAAGTCCTCACGACCCAACGTCGCCGCTCCCTACGCGCCCGCTTGATGATCGAATCCCTCGAGGAGCGGATCGTCGCCTACGCGACGACGGGAAATGCGTGGCCGCATCCGCAACTGCTCACGATCAGCTTCCAGCCCGACGGCACCAACCTCGGCGGCCCGGTGAGCAATTTGTTCACTACCTTCAACGCCCGCTTCGGTTCGACCTCGGCCTGGCAAAACCAGCTCCTCAAAGCCGCCCAGCAATGGGCCCAACAAACGAACCTGAACTTCGCCGTCGTCTCGGATGACGGTTCCGCCAGCGGCACGGGCAGCGCTGAGCAAGGCAACCCGGGATCGGGAGATATTCGCATTGGCGGTTACTCCTTCAATCAGAGTTACCTGGCCCTGGGCTATCTGCCGCCACCCGTCAACAACTATTCCATTGCCGGCGACATCGGCATCAACACCAGCCAACCGTTCAACATCAATGGCGCGGATTACGACTTGTTCACCACGATCACGCACGAATTCGGCCATGCTCTAGGACTGGACCACAGCTCGTCCACTGCCGCCGTCCTGTACGCGACCTACAATGGTGTCGATTCCATCCTGAGTTCGGACGACATCGCCGGCATCCGCAGTATCTATAGCAGCGGCAACCCGCGGTCATTCGACAGGTTCAATACAGGCGCTAGCAACGGCAGTTTCGCGACGGCGGCCGATATCACGTCCCAGGTGGATCCGTCGTCCAAAACGGGGTTGCTGACCAACCTGGACATCACCACCACGAGCACCGTCGAGTACTTCAAGGTCACCGCCCCGGCCGGGACTAGCGGGACCTTCAGCCTCAAGGTGCAGAGCAAGGGCCTCAGCTTGTTGGAACCGATGGTGAAGGTCTACAACGCCAGTCAGAGCCTCCTCAAGTCGGCCTCCGCGACGGGCTACACGGGCGGCACCGACACGGTGTCGGTAAACGTTACGGGCGGACAGCAGTACTACATCGCGGTGAGTGGCGTCGACAAGACCGCCTTCAGCACCGGCGCCTATGCCATGACGCTGAATTTTGGCACGGGATCCTCGCCCACCGTGTCCTCGCCGAATACCCAAAGCCCCAACGGCAATCCTACGAATGGCGGCGGCGGCCTGGCGGACCGAAAAGACGCGAATGGTATCTCCGTCTTGGGGCTGCTCAACATCAACCTCAACCTCAACAACCTGAGCCTTAGCATCAATCTCCTGGGGATTCACATTGGGCTGAATCTTGGGGTGCTTGACCTGCCCTTTGTCGACTCTCTCGAAAGACCGCCGGGAGCCGGGGCGGCGGATGCAGCTTCAAGCATCATCAACGCGGTCGTCCTGGCCTCAGCGGGGCAACAACACTCGCTCGCGGAGGCACTTCCGGGCCAGCCGATGGGAGAGGCGTGCGCTCCGTTGCCAGCCATCGTTAGCCAGGGGATCGGACGTGTGGATCCTTCCAGTCAGATCGCCACGTCAGTTGTTTCGGGGCCGACGCTCCTGACTGCGCAGGTAAGAGTATCCCCATCCCTTCGGCTGCATCCCAGCCAGGAAGCAGCCCAGGCACGCGCGAGCCGCCGCGGAGAGAAGGTCCCGGACGACAAGGCGCTACCGCCAATAGCGCAGCCGAACGCGGCCAGTCCCGAAGGATCGGTAGTGCCGGCGGCGCCTATGCAGATGGAGACCGATACCGAGATGTCCTCGCGCGCGAGCGAAGCCCTATTCGTCGACCCCGCCTGGTTAACCGTGTCGGAGACGATCGCGAGCATCCCCAGCGTCGAGGAGAGCGAGACGATCGACCAACGGGTTCTGGCGCTGGCCGGGTTGGCCCTGGTGCTGGATCGTTCTTGGCGTGACCCGGCCGAAGAATCCGAAAGGCGCCGGCGCCAACTCACCAGCGTCTGACCAGAACGACCCCTCCCCTCAAACGGCATCGGTTTAGGGGGAGTGACGCGAGCAGTCCAGGTTGAAGTGGAGAAGCACTAGCATGACCATTGCCTTGCCGACCCGAAAGCGGGGCCTGCGCCGTCGACGGCGATGCCGTGTTTGTCTTCAGCTCGAGCCACTGGAGATCCGCTGTCTGCCTACTCTGAACACGGCCTTGGGTCTGCTGGAGCCAATCCCCTCCGTGGAACCCAACGACACGCTGGACCACGCCCAGGATCTGGGTAGTCTCAGCGACGCCGGACAAGCCGCCGTGATCGGCACCCTCGGCGATGGCGCGTATGGCGCCACCGATGTGGACTGGTACCGCTTCACCTTGGAACGCCCCGTCTCCGTCACGCTGACCACAAGCGATGGTTCGCTGAAGAGTCCTTTTGTCAGTGTGCTTAGTCTGTACAACAACACTCCATTCGACTTTGGCGATCCCTATAACCTAATTGGGCATCGCCAGATCGCGCAAGCCGACGGTGTCGCGCGCGGCGGCGATGCCCACCTGGAGCGTGACCTCGCACCGGGCACCTATTACGTGGCCGTGAGCGGACATGGCAATAGCTACTTCAGCCCGTTCCTGGCCGACAGCGGCTACCCGGGCAGCACCGGCCCCTACGAACTCGTCCTCACCGCCACCGATCTTCCACTCGAGGACGGCGCAGGACCAATCGTGTTGAGTGCCAATCCGGCGCCCAATGCGGTGCTCGCCTCATCTCCGCTGATCCTGCGCGTCGACCTCAGTGGGCCACTCGATCCGGGCACGATTCAACCCGACCAAACCGTGCTCCTGACCTACAATCCCAGCGGCAACTTTGGCGACGGCAACGATCAAGACATCCCTCTGACTGACTCCAACTTCAGCAGCACTGCCGATGAATTGCAGCTCAAGCCCGACGCCCCGTTGGCTCCCGGCTACTACCAGCTTTTCCTCGCGGGGGACAGCAGCACGGGAAATCCTGTGCTGATGGATCCGACGGATACGGTGTCGCTTGGAACCGATAGCCAGCACCTGTCCTGGCAGGATGTCACGATTGCGTTTCAGGTAAATGGTGTCGAGGGTAACCTGGGCAGTGCGAGTGCGGATGATACGCCGGCCACCGCCCACGATCTCGGCGACCTCAAACAGGGCGGCATCCAGCAAGTCGCTGGCGTCATCGGGGATGATTCTACCGATCCCGCTCCGTTCAATCCGGCGGATGTCGATCTGTACCACTTCCATGTCAGTGGAGCCGGTCCCTACGCCTTCCTGTCCGAAGTGTTCGCCCGTCGTATCGGTTCGGCGCTCAATCCGGCCAGCAGCCTTTACCGCCTGGATCCCGTGGACCAGCAGCTGCATCTGGTAGCCGCCAATGACGATACGCGCAATCCGATAGTCGCCTCCGACAACAGCAGCCTCCCGCTCTTTTCCGATAGCGTCCTCTATGCCGGGTTGACGGAAGGCGATTACTACCTAGCCGTGTCGGCGCATCACAATGTGCCGGATCTGTTGCAGCATCTCCTCCCAGGCATGAACGGCGTGTTCGATCCCCAGGTCTCGCATAGCGGCCAGGTAGGCGCGACGATCGGCCCTTATCTCCTCAACCTGCGGCTCCAGCCACTCCCGGATCCACCCCAGGTGTTGGCAGCCACTCCGGCTGAGGGGGCGACGCTCCCCACGCCACCCACGCAACTGACCGTACAATTCAGCGAGCCGGTGAACCTCCAGGAGCTGGCATTCGAAGCGTTTCAACTAACCGCACAAACGACGAGCGCACCCACTTACATCCCACCCATTTACCTCCAGGGAGCGGACGGCTCGAAGTACGTCCCGCGGCTGGAGTCGTACGATAGCGCAACCAATACAGGCACGTTCCTGATGCTCGATGGCCTGGCGAATGGGAGTTACCAGCTGCACTTCTCCGGCCCACTTGGCGTCCGCGATTTCGCGGACAATCCACTAGTGGGTAATGACGCCAGTGGCGACTACGTGGTGCACTTCACGGTTCAGGGCCCTGTACGCGGAACCGATGGCACAGGGCGGAACTGGTCGAACCAGGAACCGAATGATGATCTGGACCACGCTCAGGATTTGGGGGTTCTTTTCCCGAAAGAGCTGGAGAAGGGAGTCCAACTTTCGGCGGATTTCACCAAGGAGCCGGCACCCGTTCACGCCGACACCGCCGATTTTTACCGGTTCCAGGTCCTGCAAGATCGCGGTTACGTCTTCCTGCTTCGTGGCTCCGGCCTACCACCCGGCATTCAACTCCGTTTGCACGATGCCGCCGGGAACGATCTCGATCTTCCCTCGCAAGGCGATGGCAACGCCATCGGCGGCTTCCTTCAAGCGGGGACGTATGTGCTCGAGGTCAGCGGCTGGACGGCGGGAGCAACAGCTCAGGTGGCGTATCAAGTTCAGATCAACCTGGCTAGCGGCTACGATAACGCTCCCGCGCTTACAGTCGGTCCGGCACCGGCGCTGCGCATCCGCCTGGTCTACAATGTACCGGCGAATCCAGAAGTCCCGCCGCCACCGCCACCTCCCGTCGTGCAGACGCCGCCGCCGGTGGTCACTCCGCAGCCTCCCGCACTCACGAGTGGGCCTCCTCCTGCCTCGGCCGCGACACCTGCACCTTTGGACCGCGGCAGTCTTCCCCAGGAGGCGCTGCTGGCACTGGCCACGGGGCCAATCGGGGGCGTAGGCAGTCCGAGCAACAGCGACAAGGTCGTGTTCGCGGAGCGAGTTGTGGTGCAACTGCCCACTTTGGGGGTGGTGGAAGGCTTGGTCGGCCTCATCGTCCTGACGCAACCGAGCGGCTTTGGGGGAGAGACCGTGTCGCCCGTGGAGTCTGGGAGCGGTGGCGGGGCTACCGCTATAAACCCTCCCGCACGGGCGATTACTGACGTCCTTTTCCAGTTCATGCCGGTGTGGCAGCGGGCGCCCCAGATCCTCTCCGTGATCGAAAACTGGTGGGAAAGTCTGGTCGCGCCCTCTCGCGAACCGCAACGTCCTTCCGAGGACGAGACATCTGAAGCGCGGAGCGAGGAGATCCTCCGGCTGGACGTGGCCGACTCCCGGAAGGCGACGGAGAGGAGCGACATGGCCTGGGCTCTGGCCTTCGCCCTCCTGGGCAGCGCCCCGATCCGGGATGCACGCAAACGCCGACCGTTCGGACTCTGCCGCGGCAGAGTTGCCGAGGGCGACCCGCAGCCTTCCAGCGACGGATGCGCCCAGGAGTGAAGTAGAGGAGCCAACGCGTGGATGACCGTGTGACCGAGCGCGCAGCGGGGGTAGCAGAGCGTCCTTCGTCGGAGGCTCCCAGTTTTGCAGAGGCCCGCACTCAGAAACGCGCCTTGCTGGCACAGATGCGCGGCTCCTGGCAACAGGATACCCCGGTTTCTCCCGAGAATGTGCTGGCGCGCTGGCCGACGGATCCCCAGGCAGATCCGGATGCCGCCAGCGTACTCTTCGCCGACTTCCTGCAACGACGCTGTCGCGGGGAAGAGCCGAGCATCCAAGAGTACCAATCACGCTTTCCGCAGCACCAGACGTCATTTGCCAATCTCCTCTCGCAGCAAGCCGTTCTTCGTTCGCTTGGCGGCGACAGCGCCAACCCGGAAAGCACCCTGGCACTGCCGCAGAAGGGCGATGCAGTCTTCGGTTTCCGCCTGGGCCAGGAACTCGGCCGCGGGGCGTTCGCCCGCGTGTTCCTGGCGGAACAGGCGGACCTGGCAAGCCGGCCGGTGGTGCTCAAGATCTCGGCCCTGGAAGGCAACGAGCCGCAGACGCTCGCGCAATTGCAGCACACCCACATCGTGCCGATCTACTCGGTGCATGAGGATCGACACGCCGGCCTCCGCGCGGTCTGCATGCCTTACTTCGGCGGGGCCAGCCTGTCGCAACTGCTCAAGGATCTCTGGCAAGAAACGGAGCACCCGCTCCAGGGAAGCCAGTTCGTGGCCGCACTGGAACGCGTGCAGGCACCGACACCGCAGGCCCTCCAGAAGCGTCACCATGAGGCGGAAACCGGAGCCGAGCCAGTCGCTTGCTCCGGGAGCGAGGAACAGACCTCCCTGCATCGGTTGCGCAGCCTGAACTATGTCCGCACGGCGGCCTGGCTGGTGGCGCGTCTGGCGGAGGGCTTGCATCATGCCCACGAGCGCGGCGTGCTCCATCGCGACATCAAGCCCTCCAATATCTTGATCAGTGTCGATGGCCAGCCGTTGCTGCTGGATTTCAACCTGGCTCAGGATCAGCATGCGGATCCGGCTCAGGCCGTTCTGGGAGGGACGGTGGCCTACATGGCGCCGGAACAACTGCGTGCGGTTGCCGGCCGAAGTGCCGCCCTGGCACAGAGCGTGGATGAACGGTCGGATATCTATTCTCTAGGGATGGTGCTCTACGAGACTCTCACGGGCCACAGTCCCTTCGACCAGAGTGCCAGTTATTCGGTGATGCCGCTGCTGATGGAAGCCATGGCCCTGGAGCGCAGCCGGGCAACTCCCTCCTTGCGCCGGGAACGGCTGGATGTTCCCTGGAGCCTGGAGAGTATCGTCCGCAAGTGCCTGACGCCCGATCCCGCCGAGCGCTATCAGCGCGCGGATCACCTGGCCGAGGATTTGCGCCGCTTTCTCGAAGACCTGCCCCTGAAGTATGCGCCGGAGCTGAGCCAGGTGGAGCGCATCCACAAGTGGGTGCGCCGACATCCCGGGCTGACCTCATCGGGTTCCGTGGCCACCGTGGCGGTCCTGGTGCTCGCTGCCGTCGGCATAGCCTTCGCTGCCGTGCGCGGGCATTTGATACGCGCCCAGGAGCAGATCCGGCTCACCGAGGCGGCGGAGCGGAAACGGTCCTACCAGGCCGGAACCGAGCGTGCCCTTTGTCTGGTGAATACGACCCTGGATCTGCATGACCATCTGCGCCAGGGCGTGCGCGTGTGCGAGGAGACGTTGAGCCTCTACGGGGTGCTCGACGCGGAAGACTGGCAAGACCAGCCCGCTTGGGTACAGCTGGACCCAGCGGACCGCCAGCAACTGGCGGAAGACACGCGCGAGCTGTTGCTGCTTCTTGCTGGAGCGCGCGTACACCTGGCGCCCACCGACACCACTGCGCTGCGTGAGGGACTGGTCCTTCT
>JBGQLF010000477.1:0-7415 GCA_041499985.1 Gemmataceae bacterium | reverse complement strand
TCGGTGGAAACGCTCCGCCAGAAATACGCCCAGGAACGGGAGATGACACGCATCCCGGTGAGCCTCGCGCCGGGCAAGGAAATCACGTTGTCGCCGGGCGGGCAAAACGTCCTCATCAAAGAAATCATCGACCACTTCTGCCCTCGCTTCACGTCGCCGGGCAAGTTCCTCTACGTGGGCGACACCGACGAGAAGTTCGCCTACTTCGATGAACAGGCCCTGGCCGCGCTCGGCGTGCGCATCGAGCACCACGGCAAGATGCCGGACGTGATCGTGCAATACACGGAGAAGGACTGGCTGGTCCTGATCGAGGCCGTAACTTCGCATGGCCCCATCGATCCCAAACGCCGCCAGGAACTGCAACGGCTCTTTGCCGGCTCGAAGGCGGGCCTGGTGTTTGTGACGGCGTTCCTCACGCGCAAGGCGATGGTGCAGTACCTGGACCAGATTTCGTGGGAGACGGAAGTGTGGGTCGCCGAAAGCCCCACGCACATGATCCACTTCAACGGCAAGCGCTTTCTCGGGCCCTATCCCGAATAAAGACGTTGAGTAACAACGGGTGCGTCCGGAGAAGCTAGGCCGAAAATGGGAAGTCCGCTGAATCCAGATATGTTCACCGAATCTTCATCGACAATTCTCTTGCACTACAGCTATTGGCCTTGCCGCAGACCGTCTTTGAATGGAATGATGAAAAGTAGGAGATACTCAATACATCACACGGAGGATGGATGGCCCTGCACGGCCTGTTCATTGGGATTGATCGGTTCGCATCCGCCCGCATCAACTGGCTAAGTTGTGCTTGCCGTGATGCAATAGCCCTTCACGCTCTGTTCACCGACACCTTCGGGCCGGGCAGTGGGCTGCTGACCGACGAGCAAGCCACCCGCGCCGCGCTCCAGGAGCGATTTCAAGCGCTCGCAGGATGTGACTCCGACGACGACGTTATCATCGCGTTCTCAGGACACGGATCGACTACCCACGAATTACTCACCTACGACGCCGACCCGCAGGATTTCCCGAACACAGCCATTCCGCTGGCAACGCTAGCCGAATGGTTCTCCCGCATTCCAGCCCGTCGTCTACTCTGCGTGCTGGATTGCTGCTTCTCGGGCGGAATGGGAGCGAAGGTCTTTGTCTCTGACTCCATGCCGCGGTCATTAGCCTCGGCCGACACTCTCCTGGACCAGATTTCTGGACAGGGCCGGCTGGTGCTGACCGCCTCGACCGCCACCCAGCCCGCCTGGGAAACGGGACGCTACGGGCACGGGTTGCTCACCTACCACTTGCTCCAGGCGTTCCAAGGGGTCGAGGAGGTCCTGGATGCAGGTAAGATCCCGGTTTTCCGCCTGCTGGAATACGTTATGCGCAGAGTGACCGCCGATGCGGCCAACTTCGGCAAAGACCAGCACCCTACCCTTCGCGGACAGCTCGACGGAGAGTTGACATGGCCGGTATTCAGACCTGGCCCGGCGTACAACGCGGCGTTCCCCGAGCGCGCCATACAACCCGTAACGGCCGACGTACAAAGTCTCCAGACCTATGGGTTCCCTCCCGAATTACTCAGCGCGTGGGCCGCTTCGATTCCGAAACTGAACCAGCTCCAGATCGACGCCGTAAACGAATACGGCGTGCTACGAGGCGAACACCTGGTCGTCTCTGCCCCCACCTCCTCCGGCAAGACGATGGTGGGCGAACTAGCGGCCCTGCGTGGTATACTGGAACGCAAGCGTGCGCTTTTCCTGCTGCCGCTCAAGGCTCTGGTCAACGACAAACACCGGCAGTTCACCCGCACCTATCAAGGTTTCGGCATCCGCGTGATCCGGGCCACAGGCGAGATCGCGGACGACATCCCGGCCCTGATGCGGGGCCACTACGACATCTGCCTGCTGACCTACGAGAAATTCGCGTTCCTCTCGGTCGCCGCCCCTCAGCTGCTCGAGCAGGTAGGCACCATCGTCGTGGACGAGGTGCAGATGATTGCGGACATCTCCCGGGGCGCCAATCTGGAGTTCCTTCTTACGCTGCTGCGCATGCGCCGCCAGGTGGGCATCGAGCCGCAGCTGATCGCACTGTCAGCTGTCATCGGCGATACCAATGGCCTGGAGCGCTGGCTGAGCGCGCGGTTGCTCCGGCGCAGCGAAAGGCCTGTACCGCTCGATGAAGGAATTCTGCTCGCCGACGGCCGCTTCCGCTACGTCGATCCGGCCGGGGAGGAGCGGGTGACGGGACCGATCATTACGCGGGGGTTTCGTAAGGGGTCAAGCCAGGACTGGATCATCCCGCTGGTCCGGAAGTTGGTCATCGAGGGCAAGCAGGTGATCGTGTTCCGGGAGACCAAGGGAAAGGCCCGTGGCTGTGCCGGTTACTTGGCAGAAGCGCTCGGTCTTCCTCCCGCCCAGGCCGCTCTCGACGCTCTGCCCCGGACGGACCCGTCGCTCGCCTCGACCGCGCTACGTGAGACGCTGCGCCGCGGCGTCGCCTTTCACAATTCCGACCTCGACCGTGACGAGCGTCTGGTGATCGAGGAGCAATTTCGCGTCCCTGGCACAACCCTGCGCGTAATCGCCGCGACCACCACGCTGGCTATGGGCGTCAACACACCAGCCGAGGCTGTGGTCATCGCCGGACTTGAGCACCCAGGCAACCAGCCTTACTCCGTGGCGGAGTACAAGAACATCGTCGGCCGCGCAGGCCGCCTGGGTTTTGCCGACCGAGGCACCTCTTATCTGCTGGCGATGGATCAGCACCAGGAACATCAAACCTGGCACCGCTATGTGAAGGGAACGCCAGAGGATCTGCACTCCCGGTTCGTCGCAGAAGGAGCCGATCCCCGCACGTTGATCCTGCGCGTCTTGGCAGCCGCCCGGAACGCAAGCGTGAAGGGTATCCCGGCAAACGACATCATCGACTTCCTGGAAGGAAGTTTCGGGGCGTTTCAGAAGCGCCGGGCGGCAGAGAACTGGTCCTGGGATCGAGACCAACTGGCCGCGGCCCTGGACGAATTGGAACGCCATCGCCTCATCGAGGCAGCTGATGGCGGTCACTACCATTTAACTGAACTCGGGCGCTTCGCCGGGGAAGCTGGAGTGCAGGTCGAGTCGATTATCCGACTCGTGGAAGCCTTCTCACCCCTCTCGGCCTCCCAGATCAGCGATCCGACACTGATTGCTGCTGCCCAGTTGACGGCCGAACTCGATGAACTTCTCATCCCGCTGAATCGCAAGAGTACGCAGAAGGAGCCGCAGACCTGGTTCGGCGAGCTGGGCCGGCAGGGCGTCCCCTCGATGCTATTGGATACGCTGAAGCGCTTCGTCGGGGACCAGCACGCCGGGACGCTGCGCGCCAAGAAAGCGATCGCTTGCCTGCTGTGGATCTCCCCCCAAGCTATGAGGGGTCACTCCTCGGAACGGAAAAAATTGCACGCTAAGGAGTGCCCCTTGGAGTGGTCTGGAGTGAACGGAACTGGCCTCTCTGGGGACTACTCTTGGGGTTCCACACGTAATCGCCGGTCAGATTGATGTGTTCCCAGCCCAACGGCGACAGGTGCGCCAGCAGATCGTCCGCCACGGCTTGACCGCGGCTACGCAGCGCGGCTACGGCCCGCTCCAGGTAGACCGTATTCCAGAGCACGATCGCCGCCACCAACAGATTCAGGCCGCTGGCCCGATGTCGTTGATTCTCGTAGCGGCGGTCTCGCAGCTCGCCCAGGCGATTGAAGAACACCGCCCGCGCCAGCGCGTTTCTGGCCTCCCCCTTGTTCAGACCGACGTGGACGCGACGCCGCAGCGCCGGGTCCTGAAGCCACTGAAGCATAAACTGCGTCCGCTCCAACCGACCCAACTCGCGCAACGCTACGGCCAGACCATTCTGACGCGGGTAGGCCCCCAGCTTGCGCAGGATCAGCGACGCCGTCACCGTGCCTATCTTGATTGACGTGGCCAGACGCAGGATTTCCTCCCAGTGACTGCCGATCAGCTTCGTGTTCAAGACGCCGCCGACGAGCCCCTCCAGAGCCGGGTAGGTCCCCGACTTCTGCACGGGATACAGCCGCTTGTCGGCCAGGTCGCGGATGCGCGGCGCGAAGCGGAAGCCGAGCAAGTGACACAGCGCGAACACGTGGTCAGTAAACCCGGCCGTGTCGGTGTAATGCTCCTCGATGCGCAGGTCGGATTCGTGGTACAGCAGGCCGTCGAGCACGTAGGGTGCGTCACGGACGATGGCGCTGATGACCTGCGTGTAGTAGGGGCCATATTGGTTGGAAAGGTGCGTGTAAAACGTCACGCCAGGCTCATCGCCGTAGCGGGCGTTGACCTGGCCGGCCGCCTCGCCGCGGCCGCCGGCGCGGAAGTATTGACCGTCTGAGGACGACGTGGTGCCGTCGCCCCAGTGGGCCGCGAAGGGGAGTTGGTGGTGATAGTTGATCAATTCGGCCAGGGCCTTGCTATAGGTCTCATCGCGGATGTACCAGTCGGCGATCACGCTCAGACGTGACAGCGACGTTCCGGGACAGGCCTCTACCATCCGCGTCAGGCCGAGGTTGATGGCGTCGGCCAGGACCACCGTCAACAACGGCGTGCGCTCCTTGACGACCGTGCCATGACGGAGGTGGCTGAAGTGCCGGGTGAAGTCCGTCCAGGTGTCCACCTCGACCAGCAACTCGGTGATCTTGATGCGCGGTAGCAGGGCGTACGCCTGGCGCATCAGCGCCTCGGCCTCCGGCGGCACCAGGTTGGTCAAGGGCGTGATCTTCAGCACACCGTCGCTGAGGGAAGCGTCCGGCAATTCACCACGCTCGGCCAGGCCGTTGACCGTGAGCAGGGCCGTGTGCAGCGGTTCGCTCCGTTGTCTGAGGTAAGTGTCCCAGTCGGCGGTGACGGCCAGCGGCAGGCCGTCGCCGCGCAACTGGGCGAATGTTTCTGCCGGCAGCAGGTACTCCTCGAAGTCGCGGAACTGGCGGCTGCCGGCCACCCACAGGTCGCCGGACCGCAGGGCATTGCGCAACTCGGCCAGCACGCACAGTTCGTAATAGCGGCGGTCGATCAGGCCGTCGCCCGCAAAGACAAGGGAGTGCCAGCGGCGACGGACGAAGCCCGTGGGCGCGCCGGCCGGGACGGTCCGGGTGTTGCTCGCGTTGAGCCGGCGCAGCAGGTCCACCGCCGCCAGCAGATCCGCACAGGCCGGTGCCGCTCGGAACACGAAGGCGTCGAGGAACGTCGGGGCGTAGCGCCGCACCAGCGAATAGCTGTCCGTCATCAGGGCGAGGAAGTCGAAGTCCGCGGGCTGGGCGAGCTTGGCGGCTTCCTCGACCGAAGCCCGGAAGGAATCCCACGGTAGAATGGCTTCGATGGCCGCATAGGGGTCGGCGGCTTCATCGCGGGCGGTGAGCAGGGCCTGACCAATACGCACATAGAGGCGCATCTTGTCGTTGATGGCCTGGCCGTGGCGGTGGAAGGTCTCCTGGTGGCGCCGCTCGGCCCGGTTGAACCGGTTGCCGAGAAAGCGCTCGTGCATTGTCAGCGCCTCATCGGTCAAGGTGGCCATCGTGTCGAGGGCGACCGCCACCAACGTGGCGTAGCGGCGCTCGTCGCCGAGGTCGCGGAGGTGGGCCGCGTCGATGTTGGCCCCCTCGCGGGCCATTTGCGTCAGCCGGTTCTGGTGCAGGCGTTGCGCCCACGTGGCCGGGATGGCGAGCCGGCGCAGGAACGCCAAGCGTTCCAGAACCCTGAGAATGTTGGCCGCGCTGGGGGCACCGGCTGGTTGTCGGCTCCAGGCGAGATGGGTCTGCCGGGAATCCAGTCGTGGGTGCAACAGGTGATCCAGCTGGTCCCGCTGCGCGGGCGTCAGGTCGGCCGTCAGGGCGCGGTAGGCTTCGCAGCGGGCGCGGTGGCGCACCGCCGAAGCCACGCGGTCGAGCACGGACAGGGCCGGGGCCACGAAGTGGCGCTGCCGTAGTTCCGCTAATAGCGCCTTGACCAGGGCCAGGCCCTGGTCGGTGGTCCGCGCCAGCGGCAGCAGCCAGGCGGACAACGTGCGGGACTCGGCGAGTCCGAAGGTATGCCAGTCGTACGTGGCCAGCAGCTCCGCCAGGTGTTCCCGACGTGTCTGATCGCGTTGGGCGTAGACAGCCAGATACTCGGGCGCCACGCCGATCTGATCGCCGAGGAAGTGGAGCAGTGCGAGCGGCACTTGCTCTTCCGGCATCCAGGCCCGGCCGTGGTGGCGCAGGAGGTAGAGCTGAACCGCGAAGCCCAGGCGGTTGCTTCGGCCGCGGTGCCGGGCGATCAGCGCCAGCTCCGCCGGGGTGAACAGGGGGCAGGCAGCGACCTGCGTTGGTTCGGCCGGCAGGGCGAGCAATTGCGCGCGTTGGGTGGCGGATAGCAGTTCTTGTCGTGGCATGGGTGTCGCTCCGGAACGGATGGCTGTACACTACGACTATAAACTTTAGTTTTTGGCCACGTTGCCGGCAGTGGCCGCCGACCGCGAAAAATCCTAGGTTTACGGCGACCATGCACGGAGGGGTTTTTGGCCAGGGGGTATCGGGTGAGGGTCGGTCTCTACGCTCGGGTCTCGACGCACGACCAGCAGACCTTGCCGATGCAGCTGTCGGCCATGCGCGACTATGTCAAGCGGCGTGGCTGGAAGGTGATTCTCAAAGTCGAAGATGTCGGCTCCGGGGCCAGTGTCCGCGCCCGCCGTGAAGAGCTGCTCAAGGCGGCGCGCCGCCGCGAGGTCAATGCCATCGTGGTTTGGCGGCTGGATCGTTGGGGAAGGTCCCTGGTCGATTTGGTGACAACCCTCCAGGAACTGGCGTCTCTCCAGGTAGGGTTTGTCTCTCTCAGTGAAGCGCTCGACTTAACGACGCCGAGTGGCCGGGCCCTGGCCGGCATGCTCGCCGTCTTCGCTGAATTCGAGCGGGATATCCTACGCGATCGGGTCAAAGCTGGCATCGCTCAGGCCCGCAAGGAAGGTAGGCCCCACGGGCGACCGCCTACCGTGGCCAAACAGATCGGCCAAATCAAAGCGTTGGCCAGGAACGGGTTGAGCCAGAGTGCGATCGCCCGTCGCCTTCAGATTAGCCGAACGTCCGTCCGGCGGCTTCTGAGGCCGGGCTGATTCCTCCTTCCCCGGGTCGTGTCGGCGATTTCGGACTCGCCTACCTTGTTTCCCCGCGCTGGCGCGGGACAATCGGGTCGGTTTGGTTCCTAACACTCAGCGAGATGTCCCATGGCTCGGCAGCTCGTTTGTCCCCAAGGCCATCAGTGGGAGCTTGATACCACCGTCGCGGCGGACCGTTCCGGCACACCTTCGGTGTGTCCCGTGTGCGCTGCCCCCCCCGTCATCCAGAATCCCCTGACGGAAGTCTTGGTGCCAGAGCGCCCGCGATCCCTGGAAGACGCCTCGCCGGGACCGCGAAC
>JBGQLF010000476.1:0-7418 GCA_041499985.1 Gemmataceae bacterium | reverse complement strand
GTCCAGACCGGCAAGACGGCGATGAGCTGGAACGAGTATCAGGCGCTGCTGGCGGCAGGCAAGGTGGCGAAGATTCGGCCGCCGGAGCATGTGTAAGCGTGAGTAAGGCTGTAGAATGCTCGGGAGAATCTGCACTCCTTATTTGGAGGACGCCTTGCCATGAGCGAACCGATCACCCTACCGGTCCCGGTCGTGGACCTGCCACCTCCGCCGCGAACCAAGTGGGAACGCGAGTACCAGGCGTTCCAGCGTCTCTTGCCCCAGCTGCTAGCCACCCACCGCGGGCAGTACGTCGCCGTCCACAATGAACAGGTTGTGGACAGCGGCGACGAGAAACTCACACTGGCGTTGCGAGTGTTGGCCAAGATCGGCAATGTGTCGATCCATGTTGGGCGCGTCACCGAGGAGCCGGAACCCATCGCCCGCTCAGGGCTGAGACGCGAGCTGCGACCCGCCGGAGACGCCACGTGATCCGGTACAACTATCTCTCGCAGCTCCAGCCTCCGGCCCCGTTTGTGAACGTGACGCTCCAGCATCCCTTGAGCGGTGCCGAACTGCGGGACGTGCCTGCCCAGCTGGATACCGCGGCAGACCGAACCTTGTTGCCGGACGCCTTGGTGCAGACCCTGAACCTTCCCCAGATTGGAACAATCCCCATTGGTGGAGTGGGCGGGGTTGCACAGACCATGCCATCCTATCCCGTGCGGCTGGCGGTCCACGACTTGCCCACTCTCACCGTCGAGGTGGTCGCCAGTCCCGGTGAGGCCTGGGTGTTGATCGGCCGCGATGTCTTGAACGCCCATCGGCTACTGCTGGATGGCCCGGGTCTGATTCTTGACATCGGCTGACCTGCTCCACCCCGAATGAATTCGGGCACAGTCCCAAAGTGTTCGCGCATCGGCCAAGCTGTTATCTCTCTTGGGTCCTCGGTAGAATTTCGGCTGAGCATGACCGAGCGGACGACGTGCGGTATCCCTTGGGTCGCACGCGCTTTGGGACCAGGGGCAACGTGTTATGGCCCAGCCCGGTCCTCCTTATGACTGGCGGACGCTGGCGGCAGACCTGTTTGATTACCACGAACCGGTTGTTGACGCCTTTGCGCGCCAGTATCCGTCGGTGGATCGCGACCTGCTGCACGACGCGTTTGTTCAGACACTTCTGCAAATCAGTCGAAAGCCCGAGAGGTTCGACCCGTCCAGGGGAAGCATCACTGCCTTCCTTCTGGGTGCCACTAGGCGCACTCTGCGAATGCTATTGCGGTCCGACGCCTCTCGCCGAAAGCGGGAAGAAAACAAAGCGAAAATCCATGTCGCCCAACAAGGGTCGGCCGCCAGAGGAATAGTGGACGAACTCGCCGATGCAGAACTGGCAGCGAAAGCGCGGGCCAAGGTGGCCCAGACCGAGGAGGAACGCAAAGTCCTCCGGCTCTGGGAACTGGGTATCGAGGAGTTGGGGGAATACGCCGGTGTGCTGGGTATCGAGGAAAAACCCCGGGATGAACAGCAGGTGATCGTGAAGAAGATCCGGGACCGGCTGACAGTCCGCCTGCGCCGGTTGAAGGACCGTTTCTCCGGTGAGGGCCACGCCCCATGAAGCCTGAGGACAAAGCCAGCCTGCTTGCTGCCGTTTTTCGCCAGACTGGAGCCGACCCGATCTGGCTCGGATACTGGCTGGCGCGCCACGGCCAGGCCGAACGGTTACGGCCCGACCAGCTGGCGCAGTTGATGGGAGTGTCTGTGGACAATTTGGCCCTGCTCTGCCTGTGTCGTACACCTCGTGCGGACCATTTCCGAGAGGACCTGCGGATCGTGTGCGAACGGACGGGAACCCGGGAAGATGTACTCGCCCAGGTTCTGCGGCAGGAACAAACTCTGCACCAGTGGACTGAGATGGGGGCGCCCAAGCCAACCGGCTGGCTGATGGCAGCTTCCGACCGCTCCGCCGACAGCGGTGAGCCGCCTGCGGCAAAGTCTGAGGCACCCGACGATGACTAAATGGATCGAAACGCTGGCGGCGGATTTCTGGGAGGAGGTGGGCAGCGAGGAGCCGTTCCCGCGCAGCCTCGAACGCGTGATTCCGGTGACCAAGCCCGTGAGCATCACGAAGCTACCCCGGCTGTGCCTCCTGGCCGTCGGCGACTGGCTGCGGCGACACCAGTTTGCCCTGCCCGTGAACGTGGCGGACCGCTGGCTCCAGGGCTGCCTGGTCGCCTACCGGGGGATGGGCTTCCTCTTTATCGAAGGCGGCCTGGATGCGGATGAAACCCGGGTGACCGTCGCGCACGAATTCGCCCATTTCCTGGCCGAGTATGAATGGCCTCGCCAGCGCGTGGTCCGGCGGCTGGGTCCTTCGGTCCTGCCGATACTCGACGGCGACCGCGAGGCTACGCAGTCCGAAGGCTTGGCTGCGGCCCTGGCGGGCGTCGGGCTGGGAGTGCATGTACACTATTTGGAGAGGCTCGGTGGCGGCACCTGCCCGCCACCCACCAGCGCCGTGGAGCGGACCGCTAACGCGTTGGCTTTGGAGCTGGTAGCCCCACGGCGCGTCGCCCTGGCCGAGCTGTACGCGGATCCCTCCCTGACCGCCGACCCAACCCGCTGGCACGGCCGGCTACGAGAGCAGTTTGGCCTGCCCGAGAGCTGGGCCCGTTCGTACGCCCACTGGCTGGCGGCGGAGGTGAGGCACCGGCGCACGTTTTCGGAGACCCTGGGATTGTGAGGCTCGGTTTGCCGCCTCGGCAGCAACCTGGTGAGCGCCACGCATGAGCAAACTTGGACTACAACCGGAGGTCCCATCCGAGTCGGGCGGCCCGACGCCTATCGGCGTTGCCGAGCGGCTCACGCCGGCCCCTGCGCGGCCAGCGGCCTTGGAACACGACCGCCTCTTGCCCACCGCCGAGATCGAACGCGCCTTGGGGCAGACGGTGCAGGCCGCCCTCGACCTGCGTGGCTGGGAGGAGAACGGCGGTCTGGAAAACCTGCTGACGCGGGTCCACGATTACGTGACCTCCTCGGTCCGGGAGGAGGGCCGGTTACGGGGAGAAATCCGCCGGCACGTTCTGAGTGCCTTGGCGGATTTCCCAGACGCCCCGGAGTGGGCGGGTGTTTATACCGTGACGGAGCGGCACCTGCGGGATGCCTACCGCAACCTCCTGCTCCGCGGAGGCGTCACGGCGGTGCAGGGGGCCTGCACCGGCCATGAGGGCTTGGCCGCTACGCTCGTATGCATCGGTGTCAGCCTCGTGCGCTACGATGGCGAGCTGAATTCCTGGCGGACCACCTTCTTGCGCCACGACTATGGGCTGCCTGGCGGCAACACCCTGGACGAGCTGCGCGCGTTGCTGAACCGGCGGGCGCGACGGGACGGCCGAGATACGGTCACTTACCTGTTACGCCGCGGATTCATGGCGGCGGCCGAGCGGAAGGCCCTGCTGGAGCGGACGACTTCGCGCTGGCGATTGGGGCACGGCCCGCCCGCCCCGCTCGAGCTGTTAACCGGCTCCGGTTGCATGGCGCTGATCGACGAGGTCTTGCCGGTGCTGGAACGCTTACTCCTCCAGGAGACGCGCTGGGTGTTCATCCCCTCGAGCGTGAGCAACCGGGCCTTGTTGACGCTGGCCAACGCCCTGGACGCCGGCCAGCTGGCGATCTTCCAGAAAGGAAAGCCCTCCCTCGACGCCCTGGTCGAAACGGGAACTTACGAGGCCGGCTACAAGCGGCGCGTCGAGGCGTTCGCCGCCCGAGCGGGGGAGGCCTTCGTCATCGGTGGCTTCCGCGCGAGCCGCTTCGCCCCGGCACAATTGTTCATCGCCCACACCGAACGCGCGCTGGAGGCCGGCGTGATCGCCATGGCCGACGCCGCCTTGCAACCGCACCGCGGCTTTCCGCTGCTCCTGGACCTCGCCGCTCTGAATGCCAAGGTGGGATTGGGCGTCGAGGTGTTCCAGGGCGTCGTCGAATCGGCGTACGCCCGGGCCGGAGCCAGCGGCCTGTTCGCGCCGGAGCGCGTCCTCCCGTGATGCCGAGGCCCCGGACGGTAACCCGAAACCCAAACCGAGAGCAACAGGTGTCTGCCATGCCCCAGTCCGATGAACTCCCCAACCTGGCACTCAAAGAACTTCCGGAGAGTGTTGATGCCGAACTGGCTGCCGCAGCCTGGGAGGGCGGAACTCCCTGGCAGCCCGATGACGCGGACGGCCGGACGCTCTTCGATACGCCGCACAGTACGGACGGCACGGTCCTTGCCGTTTTCCCCCAACAGTGCTTCCCGAAATGGCGCTCCCAGGCTCTGGCTCATATCGTGAGCAGTGACGGCCGAACTTACTTGGCTCAAGTGGCGCAGGGGCCGTATGCCGCCCCGAATGGGCTGCCCGCCAACTCGCCGCTCTTGCTGGCCACCCAGGTCGAGGGCACCTTGTTCACGCCGCCCTACCACGGCTGGGTGGAATTGGCGATTCTGGGAGAGGTAAAAGACGGCAATGTGATCGTCCCCTTGTACCGACCCCGGCCCAACAGCCTGGTCCGACTCCTGGACCTGGAGCAGACCCGCGCAGCCCTCCACTGCGATGGGGACCTCCGCCTCGGCCGGGCGGTCGGTAATCCCGACCTCTTCGTCGGCCTGCGGAGTACCGAAAAGCACCACATCCCCCGGCATAGCTTGGTGGTCGGCACCACGGGCGCCGGCAAGTCCACGTTCATGGCGGCGCTCATCGACAAGCTGGCCCGCGCCGGCTTCTGCGTCCTCGTGATCGACGTCGAGGGGGAATACACGATGATCGACCAGCCGGCCGATTCGGCCAAGATCGTGCCTGCACTGCGGGCCCAGGGTCTGGAGCCGGCGGGCGTCTCGGACACGTTCCTCCTGGTCCCGACGCATGCAGCCACGGCCAACCCGGACCACCCACGCATTCGCCGCTTCTGCCTGGATTTTGCCGATATCTCGCCGAGCATCGCCATGGAGCTCTTGCAAGGTAGCGACGCGCAGACGGAACGCTTCCTGAAGGCCTACGACGCGGCCGGGGAACTGGTGACCCAACTTGGACTCGTGCCAGATCGCGAACGGCACAAGGAAGCCTTGCGGTCCTGGGACGATCAGGAAACCGGCTATCCGAGCCTCAAGCTGGCGCACGTGCTTGATATGGCGGAAGCGGTCGGCGCCCTCTTCTCCGGGGAGGACGCAGTGGCCGAACGCTACCTACACGGCGAGGGTTTCCGCGGCCACGGCAAGCCGCTGCTGGAAAAGGCGGCCGTCGTCAAGAGCAAGAGCAGCCATCACAATTCTTGGCGGAAGACAGTCGGGCTCCTTGCCACGCTGTACCGCTCAGGCCTCTTCGACCGCAGCGGCACCAAGGCGGCGGACGATCGGCCGATCACCAGCCTGAACTACCGCGACATGGTGCGTCCAGGCCGGGTGCTCATCTTCGACCTGCAAGGCGTGGACGCACCGCAGCACCGCAATTTGGCGATTTCGGATCTTCTCCGAGGTGTCATGGAGGCGCAAGATGCACTCTATGCGGCCGCGCCACCGGACGCCAAGCCCAAGACGGCCATCATCATCGAAGAGGCCCACGAGTTCGTCTCCGGCGAGCGAATCCGGCAGATGCCGACGCTCTACGGCCAAATCGAGCGGATTGCCCGCCGCGGCCGCAAGCGTTGGCTTGGCCTGGTGTTCGCCACTCAGTTTCCCCAACACCTCCCGGGCGAGCTGTTCACACTGTGCAACAACCGCATTCTCCTGCGCCTGGGCGACGAGCCAACGATTCGCCGCCTCCAGCACTCGGTTGGCGGCGTGCCGGAGGCGCTCTAGGGCCGGCTAAAAAACCTGCCGACGGGTCAGGCCATCGTCTCCGCCCAAGGTATTGAGCCGGCCATGCTCGTGGCCCTGGAGCCGGGACGCTGCAAGCTGCGGCTGGTCGATTGAGCGAGGCTTCTGAGCCTGAGCCCGACGCGCCAGCGAGGATGAGGCTCCCACCCTCGCTGGCGCGTCGGGCTCAGTGAAAATCACGGCGATTCCATAGTACACTTCTCGCTCGGCTGATCTCACGCGCGGTCCTTTCCAGAAAAAATCGTAGCACTCCTGTCGCCCAACGAGCCTCGGCCGCCAGATACTCGGGAAGTCGGACATATTTTAGCTGCGAAAGCGGTACCATCCCGAGGAGACTCGCAATGGCCACGACCGAGACCGACCTGATCCCCGTTCGGGCCCTGAATCAGGTCACCTACTGCCCCCGGCTTTACTACCTGGAATACGTCGAATCGATCATGCCGCTCAACGAGCATGTCGAGGATGGCCTCTTCCAGCACCGCCGGATCGACGACCCCGATCTTCAAGGTCGGCCCCGCAAAGAAGGCGGCGTTTTACATACCCGGAGTGTCCAGATCAGCTCCGAGCGGCTCGGCATCACGGGCAAACTCGATCTCATTGAGGAAACGAGCGACGCTGTGTACCCCATCGAATACAAGCGCGGCAGTGGCCCGCCCCGCGGCAATGGCCTGCCTGCTTACTGGGACAACGACGCCGTCCAGGTCTGCGCCCAGGGGCTGCTGCTGGAGGAAGAACTCGGGATACCGGTGCCGTCCGGCATTCTCTACTACATCGGTAGCAAGAGCCGCATCGAAGTGCGGTTCGACGACGAGCTGCGGGCCAAGACGCTGCAAGCCATCCGCACGATTCGCGAGCTTTCTGACCGAGGCGCGCCGCCGGAGCCGTTGCCGGCCGAGCTGCGCCATCGCTGCTTTGGATGCTCGCTGGCGACGGTCTGCCAACCCGAAGAAACGCTCTACTGCCTGAGCCGGCAGCAGCTCACACCGGCGGAGGAGGCGACGGCGGGAATCACGCGCGTGCTACCGCAGAGCGACGAGGGAGCCGTGCTCTATCTTCAGGAACCTGGTTCCCATGTCGGCAAGCGGAGCGAACACCTGGTCGTTCGCAAGGACGGCGCGGAGATCCAGCGCGTACCGATCGCGGCGATCCGCCAGGTCGTCGTCTTCGGCAATGTCCAGGTTTCGACACAGGCTCTCGAGTGCCTGGCGACCTTGGAGGTCCCGGTGGTATACATGACGGGTTACGGTCGGTTCATCGCCTCGCTTCAGCCGGCGCCGACCAAGAACGTCCTGCTGCGAGTCAACCAATATCGGCTCTTCGCCGATCCGCAGCGTGCGTTGATGCTGGCCAAGGCCGTGGTGAAGGCAAAAGTCAGCAATCAGCGGACCTTGCTGATGCGGTGTTTGCGCTCGCGGCCGCTGGAGGACTCGACGAATGGGTCCGGGAGCGGCCGGGGCAGCGATGAACCGGCGGCCCGCGACATGGCCGAGTTATTGAATCGCCTGGATCGGATTGGGGACCCGGCCGTGCTGCTGGGGACCGAGGGACAAGCGGCAGTCTTGTACTTCAGTCAGTTCAATCGGATGCTGAAGGCT
>JBGQLF010000475.1:0-7419 GCA_041499985.1 Gemmataceae bacterium | reverse complement strand
GCCCCGAGCCCATACGCAGGCCCGCGCAAACGGGGATGCAGCTGCTGGTCTATTCTCGAGGCACCCCAAGACAACGATGGGGAAATGAAGATGCCTCCGGAGACTCCGCGCCAGGACTGAGGCATTGTCTCGAGACGGAAGTCGACTAGTGGCTTGCCGTTGGCGCGATATCCAGTGATTGAAGTCGGCCGCTGGCGGATCCAGTTTTATGTATACAAATATACACAAAAACGACCGGGCGTGGGTGGGAGCGCTAACATTAATTAATAGATGTTAAGAAAAGCTAGCGCTGTTAACTCAATCTGTAAACCGATATTTATGGCTTGACCTGCAGATCCGGAATTGTCAGCAGATTTTTTGCAGTTCCTCTAGTTTCTTAATAAGTTCGCAAGTCATTACGCACAGGACAGATAGGGCGAAGAGCGTGGTGAGACACAGCATTCGCGGAATCGCTGGCACATCCTTTGCTTCCCCAAGAAAAGTATTCTAAGGTTGTTGGCGTAAGCGGTTTGCTCCCGGTTTTGGCTGTGGGCAGTTGCTAGGTCCATGCGCAGCAGCGTGTTAGGATCGTCTGGGTCTCCTTGAAGAGTTGCGGAGGGTTGGGGTGTTGGCGGAGCTATCCCGTGGGCCCCTCAGGCTGCTGGCCCGCTATGCAGAGGTCGGCGTGGAACACAGGCGATGGCAATGCCCGGGTGGTAAGGGGCGAGGAACGAGGGGCGAAGAAAGACGGTCTCTTCCTCACCCCTCGTCTCTCACCCCTCGCCCCTATTGAAGGAGGATGAAGGCAGGTCTCCGATTCCTCCTTCCTCCTTCCGAGGAATAGTCTTTCGTCGGAAACGCAAGGAAGTCCGTGTATTCACTCCATGGTTCGGAGGTCACCCACCGGCATGAAGTGCGCGCCCAGGCTCGGTCGGGTCAGGACCACAAACCCAAGCGGACGGCTGGGTTGTGGCATCTACGAGCCTGTTGTAAGAGGGGGCAGCCCCCCTTCAAAACAGGCTGCTTCTTTGGCATGGTTCGGGGGACCTTACCCCGGTGCAACAGGCTGCTAGGAAACGAGCACCATGACACGCGAGATTCCAACTGTCACGCGCCCCATTCCGGTCTCTTTGCTGGTTGCGGTGGCTACCCTGGGAGGGAGCCTTCTCTGGGCTTCCGCGCCCACCGTGGCCGATATGGCTCATCGCTGGTGGCACGACCCCCAGTATTCGCATGGCTACCTCGTGCCGATCTTTGCCGGCGTACTCTTGTGGCTGCGGCGCGAGCACCTGGCCAAGGTCACGTATCGACCGCGCTGGTCGGGCCTCTGGCTGATTCTCGCCGGTAGCCTGTTCAGCTTGCTCGGAGCTTATCTCTATTTCGACGCGCTCAACGGCCTGGCGCTGTTGCCGTGCATTGCCGGCCTGTTCGTGCTCTTGGGAGGTTGGCCCGCCCTGCGCTGGGCCTGGCCGGCCGTTGCCTTTCTGGCCTTTATGCTGCCTTTGCCCCATAGTGTTGAGCGCGGCCTGGCGGGTCCCTTGCAATCCTTGGCGACCCTGGCCAGTACCTATACCCTACAAACCCTCGGCTTCCCTGCCTTGGCCGAAGGCAATGTGATCTTGGTCAACGAAACCAAGGTCGAAGTCGCCCAGGCTTGTAGCGGCCTGAGTATGTTGCTGATCTTCTTCGCCCTCTCCACCGCTGTCGCCCTGGTGATCCAACGACCCTTGCTGGACAGGCTCCTGATCGTCGTCAGCGCCATCCCGATCGCGGTTATCTCCAATGTGACGCGCATTACCGTGACGGCCATTCTGCACGAGAAGGTCAGCAGCGAGTGGGCCAACATGGTCTTTCATGATGTCGCTGGCTGGCTGATGATGGTCTGGGGCCTGGCCTTGCTCTGGTTGGAACTCTGGGTGCTCTCGCGGCTGCTGATCGAGCCGCAGAACGAACCACAACTGCTGCCGATGCGCCTCGTCGAGCCGGCACCCGCTCGACCCCGCAGCCGCAAGGCCGACGCCGAGGCAACGACAACGTAACCAGTCAGGCCGCTGTCGCCCCTCGACGGTGGCGCCTGCTGGGTGGAGAGTTTTGCTTTGTGGAGCACGCACTGCTTCGGGGGTCCGGGATCGGGGCTTGGGGATCGGAGTGGATGCCTTCCATCCATTCCCCCCCGACCTCCGAGCCCCGAACCCCGACCCCCGAATTGGAGATTTCTCGATGATACCGTCTGAACCGACCAAGCCCGAGTCCGGCGCGCAGTTGCCGACCCCCATGCCAGGGGTGGGTCCCCAAAGCGGCACGCTGCTGCCGCTCGATCCCCCGCTGGGCAACGGGGTGGGTACGTTAACCCTGCCCCCGGCGCTGGCGTCCACGCCGAATGCCATGGCGCTGTTGCGAGCGTTACAGCGGCGCTGGCTACTGGCTCTGACTCTCGGCCTTATCGCGGCCGCCGTGGCCGCAGGCGTCACCGCCTTCTTATTGCCGACATCCAAGTTCACCGCGCGCTCGATGCTGCACGTCATGCACCAGCAGCCGCGAGTGCTGTTTGGAACGGCCTCGGAGGCCGGGGCGGACTTTGGCACCTATCAGAAGACGCAATCCGCGTTGGTAAAAAGCCGCCTCGTGCTCAATGCGGCGCTACGGTCGCCTAAAGTCGCGGAACTCAGCCTGATCCGAGAGCAGCCCAAGCCGATCGACTGGCTGGAGAAGGAGGTCCAAATCGATTTCTCCCTCAGCCCGGAGCTGATGCGCATCGTCATGATCGGCGAAAAGCCGCAAGAACTGGAGACTCTGGTCAACGCGCTGACCGATGCCTACCTCCAGGAGATTGTGCTGCGGGATCACAAGAAACGGACGCAGCACCTGGATGATCTGAAGGAGCTGCGCAACAAGTTGCAGGACGAACTGAAGAGGAGACGGGGTAGTGTCCGCAAGATGGCGACGAGCATCGGTTCGGGGGATCCGCATACGGCACAACTGAATCATCAGCTGGCGGTGCAGCAATTTGGCATGGCGCAGGGGGAGTTCGTGCGCTATCAGGCCGAGCTCCGGCGGCTGGAGGTGGAGTTACGGACGCAGCAATCCCGCCAGAAATTCATGCCCGATGCAACGCCCTCGGAGGCGGTCGTCGAGGAGGTGATCTCCAAGGACTCCAATGTGCTGGCGTACGCCAAGCGTCTTATCCAACTGGAGAGCGAACTCGAAGGGATTCGGATGACGGTCAAGCCCGAGCAATTCGCCGTGAAAGCTGCGGACACGCAAAAGAAGATCGAGAGCCTCAAGCAAGATCTGGAAAAGTACAGGCAGGAAGTCCGCCCCAAGATCATCAAGACAGTGCGTGAAGCCAACGAGCGCAATTACAAAGGATACCTGGCCGCGTTGCAGGAACGCATCGCCATCTTGAAGGAGTTCGAAAGCCAACTCGGCGAGGTCGTGATGAATTTGGGCGAGAAGACACGCCAGATGGGCGGCCAGGTGCTGGATCTGGAAGAGTTTCGCAGTGAGATTACCCTGACCGAGAGCATGACCACGAAGGCCATGACCGAAGTCGAGGCGCTCAGCTACGAAATCGAGGCTCCGCCGCGGGTCTACAAGCTGGAAGAAGCGGTCGTGACGCGCACCAATGACGTGGGGCGTGTGGCCAAGCTGGCGAGCGCGTCGGGGGCCGGCGTGTTTGCCCTGATCCTGCTGATCGTGTCCTGGCTCGAGTATCAGACGCGGCGGGTCAGTACGGGGGATGACGTGGTTCATGGGCTCGGTCTGCCCCTGGTCGGGGCCTTGCCGGCCATGCCCGAGCGCGCGCGGCGGCTGGGCACGGCGAGCAAGGCGCGGGACCGGCACTGGCTGAACCTCCTGACCGAATCGGTGGACGCCACGCGCACCATGCTGCTGCACTCGGCCCGTCGGGACGCGCTCCGCGTCGTCATGGTCACCAGTGCTCTGAGCGGCGAGGGCAAAACCTCGCTGGCTTGCCACCTGGCCACGAGCCTGGCTCGGGCCGGGCGCAAGACGCTCCTGCTGGACGGCGACCTGCGCAATCCGTCGGCCCATCGCTTGTTCGAACAGGCCCTGGAGCCGGGCTTCTGCGAGTTGTTGCGCGGCGAAGTGGCGCTGACCGACGTGGCCCGTCCGACGCAGGCGAGCGGGTTGTGGCTGGTTTCTGCTGGCCGCTGTGATGCCCGCTCCATCCAGGCTCTGGCCCAGGACGGGATCCGCGATATTTTCCGCTCGCTTAAAGAGCAATATGACTTCGTCGTGGTGGATTCCAGTCCGGTGCTGCCCGTGGCGGATACTTTGCTGATCGGCCAGCACGTCGATGCGGTTATCTTCTCGCTGCTACGTGACGTCAGCCGGCTTCCCAAGGTATTTGCCGCCTACCAACGCTTGTCTTCCCTGGGTATCCGCCTGCTGGGGGCGGTCGTCAATGGTGCACGTGAGGATATTTATCGGTCCACGTACAACTACGCCGTGACGGCGACAGAGTGACACTAGTCAGTAGTCAGTAGCAAAAGACATCCAACCAACCGCTACTGACTACTGATTACTGACTACTGACTACTGGAATCATTTTTATGTTGCGAACTTTTCCGATTGTACTGGCTGTACTGATCATCTTGTCGGTCGGGGTCGTACATGGTCTGTGGACGGATCGGTGGGCCCTCTCGGATGAGCCCCAGGCCTCAGCCTCCAAGCTCCCGGACGTGCCTCTGGTAGTAGGCGAGTGGCAGGGCACGGCGCAGGAGATGGACCCTGGATCGTTTGCCATTGCGGATATTGCGGGGTATCTCATGCGGCGCTACACCAATCCACGGACCGGTGTTACCCTGTCGTTGTTGGTCGTGTGCGGTCGGCCGGGACCGGTCTCGGTGCACACCCCGGACGTGTGCTACGGCGGGGCAGGCTTCGTGCTGGTCGCGCCGGCCAACCAGGAGACGTTTGCCTATGATTCCGCGCCGGCGCCGGCGGAGTTCAACGTGGGGCACTTTCGCAAAGTGCAGGCTGGCCTGGCTACCCACTTGCGGATCTTCTGGACGTGGAATAACGATGGTGTTTGGAGAGCGCCGAGGAACCCGCGCTGGACATTTGCTAGCTCCCGCGCCCTGTACAAGTTATATGTCGTGCACGAGATGGCCAAGGAGAATGAACCTCTGGCAGAGGATCCTTCACTGGAATTCTTACGCGTGCTCTTACCGGAACTTCAGCAGAGGCTGTTTGCCGCCTCGTGAACCGGCAGCGGTCGTTGGTAGTTGATTCCCGGAGCGCCTGTCGCCACAGCGTCAGACCCTGTGGAATAGGCCGCATGGTTCGCACGCTTCGAAGGAATCGGAACCCCTTTCGTCAACCGGCTGTTAGGTGCGGTATTCATGCTTGCCGAGAGCGACATGAGCCTAAACAAGAGTTTGCCTCCCCTTCCTGACGCCGAGCGGGAGTCCCCGCGCCAGCCACGGCGGAGTTGGTACACCCTCTGTAAGATCCTGGGAGAGCTCCTTTGCGCCCTCCTCTTGTTGTTGGTGCTGGCACCGGTCATTCTCATGGCCATGCTCCTGGTCAAGTTCACCTCGCGCGGTCCCGTGCTCTATTGTCAAACGCGCCTGGGGCGCCAGGGTCGGCCTTTTACCATTTTCAAGATCCGCACCATGCACCATAACTGCGAACACACCTCGGGGCCCCGGTGGGCGACCGTCCGTGATCCGCGCGTCACGCCTCTCGGACGTGTCTTGCGCGACACGCATATCGACGAATTGCCGCAATTGTGGAATGTCCTCTGTGGCCAGATGAGCTTGGTAGGACCACGGCCGGAGCGCCCCGAATTCGTGCCCCATCTCGAACAGGCGATCCCGCATTACCGCGACCGGTTGCAGGTTCGTCCCGGCATGACGGGGTTGGCCCAGGTGCAGCTAGCGCCCGACACCGATTTGGCGAGTGTTCGCCGCAAATTGGCCTATGATCTCTACTACATCCAGAATCTGAGTTTTTGGCTGGATGTGCAGATCGTCTTGAGCACGCTTTGTTACCTGGCCCGGATTCCCTTTTCGGTGTCCCGCAACTGGTTGCGCGTGCCCCATGGCGAAGCGATCGAGCGGGCCTACGCCAATTGCTGCGCTGCTCCGGAGAGCGTACTGCGAATGCAGCCCGTCTGAGAGGTTCTTGTCACGGGAAGAAAGTTGATTGCAGATGGGAGATGGTGGATTGGGGAGAGGAGAATGGCCATTCCATCTCCCATCTGCAAGCCAGGAGTGCCCCTGCTCGCTAGGAGGTTCGAGACTCTCAAGCGGCTTTCGGATGGGCCGAAAGCTGAATGCCGAGAACTGAAAGCTGAACATGCCCAGACCGGATATTCTGTACCTTGCGCACCGTGTGCCCTATCCCCCGGACAAGGGGGATCGCATCCGGACCTTCCACGTCTTGAAATGGCTGGCGCAGCGTGCCTCGGTTCATCTCGCCTGCCTGGCCGACGAGCCGGTGCGGACCGAGGTGATGGATACCCTGACGCAGTACTGTGCCCGCGTGGAGGTCATTCACCTGCGTGGCTGGATGCGCTGGGTCCGGGTGTTCGGGTCCCTGGCCCGCGGCCGGACGGCGACGGAAGGGGCGTTCGATTCGTCGCTGCTCCGCGCCCGGCTTCGCACCTGGGCCCGGGAAACGCCGTTCCACATGGCCCTGGCTTCCGCGTCCAGCATGGTGCCGTACTTGCAGCTGCCCGAGCTCAGTCAGGTCCCGGCGATCGTCGATTTGGTGGACGTGGATAGTCAGAAATGGTTCGACTATGCCGCCGCCAGTTCGGGGCTCAAGGCCTGGCTGTACCAGCTGGAGGGGCGCCGGCTGCGCTTGCTGGAGCAACTGCTGCCCGCCTGGACCCGCGCGGTCATGCTGGTCAGCCAGGCGGAAGCCGATCTCTATCGCCAGTTCTGCGTTGCCGGATCCGTCCATGCGATCGGCAATGGGGTAGATCTGGACTACTTTCATCCGCAACCGCAGGTCCCGGAAGAGGGTTGCGTGTTTGTGGGGCAGCTGGATTACCGTCCGAATGTCGATGCCGTCTGCTGGTTCTGCCGCGAAGTTTGGCCCAAGGTCCACCACCGGCGGCCTCAGACGAAGCTGTACCTGGTAGGTCGACGGCCGGTGCCGGCGGTCCGCAGTTTGGCCGACCTGCCGGGCGTCGTCGTGACGGGCGAGGTGCGGGATGTCCGCGCGCATGTCGCCCGCGCCGCCGTGACGGTGGCTCCCCTGCGCATCGCCCGGGGCGTGCAGAACAAAGTCCTCGAAGCGCTGGCCATGAGTAAGGCGACCGTGGCTTCGCCGCCAAGCCTGACCGGCCTCCAGGTCCAGCCGGGCGTGCACGTCCTCGCCCCCACCTCGGTGCACGAATGGGCGGAGGCGATTCTGCGCCTGCTGGAAGATCCGGACCAGCGTCAGCGTCTGGGCACGGCCGGACGG
>JBGQLF010000474.1:0-7421 GCA_041499985.1 Gemmataceae bacterium | reverse complement strand
CTGCCGTCGTCGATATCAATCTGGAAGAGGCCGCCGCTGACCCGCCCCCCGATCAGGGCAATGCCGGGAGGCTCAGCCCGATCGAACCAGGCGATCACTTCCGCCTCAGTGGGTAAGCGCTTCTCGAAAGGCCCCCAGACGCGCTTGTATCGGCCCTCAGCCTCATCCCACTCTTCAGGCAACAGCCGGCCATCGGGCCGTTTGCTGCCATCGCGGCCGATCGGAATCACCGACAGACCGGCCGCCCTGTAAGCCAATGCGGCTGCACGCGGTTCCGTCTTTCCGGAGGCATCGTGCGGAGGTATCATGGAGCCAATCCTTGGTGCCCTAACCAAGTGCTTCGCACGCCGGGGGACTGGGCGACATTCACCCTGGCGTGCCCTTTTTCACGACCTAGTCCATCTCCGATTCGCCAGATAAGCGAGCAGGTCCTCGCGTGAGTACAGCAGCATCCGGCCCGGTCCCTGGCTGCACTGAATGCGGCCGCGCCGGCGCTCATCCCGCAGCTGGTGCTGGCGCAGCGAGAGCAGCTCGGCAGCCTCGGCCTCGGTGAAGGCCAGCTTGCCGCCTAAACGAGTCGCGTCCTGCTCCAGAGTCTTCATGGTCTGGGCAACTACCTCCGCGATCAGGGGCCGGAGCAGCTCCACGTCAATCTGTAGCCCGATGCCAGCCAAGGGTGCGCCTCAACAGGGGTACAGCTTTACAAGCCACACCGTGGCACAACGCGCACACAGTACAAAACAGAGGGCCCGCGTGTCACCAACACGCCGGGGCTTCTCCCGGTGCCGCAGTAAGCGCCAGGGCGTGGTAAGGCATTGCCCCTGCACCGCGCCTCAAGCGTTGGGGGCAATGGTAGCGAGATGTGCGTTATTGGGAAGTTGACAGGTAGAAATGTCTGCTGACAGGAAGAATGTAAACAGCTGATGTAAACAGCTGATGTAAACACTCGCGAAGCGTTACTCTTTCAGGCGTCTCAAGGCCTGTATGACGGCATCCCGTGTGACGGTTTCGCCAGTCTCATCCTTGTGGCGAATCACGATTTCGTTGTAACTCATGCCGTCCTTCTTCCATTGCCACCAGCGCTGATGCTTGGGGTTGGCGGGGCGCTGGCGTTCTTTTCTCTGCTTCTTGGCGCCCTGACCCGGCACGGATCGTTCTTCCGTGCGGTGGGTCTCAGTACAAGGCGCCTGCGGGATCACGACTGGCTCAGTGAGGCGCCAGAAGGAAGTCCTCTCAGGCCCGCCCTGCCGGTGTTTGATGGGAAGGCGTCGCTTGGCCTGCCATAGTTGTCCGCCAGACACCCCAGCCCGTTTAGCCCACTGCTTGATGTCGGTCGAACGTACTTCTTCGCAGGGCTCAAATACCCCCTCAGAGGGAGGATGATTCAGGAATCGCCCAAACAGTATTGGAGAATAGCGCACGTGCATGAGCACAAACTGAAGAAACGCGACGGCCCTCCGCACACCCTTCTCGCGGCGCTCATGCGACAAAGGAGTGTCGGAAGAGCGTGGGCGGCCAACAGCCAGTTCGTGAACACTTCGGCCGTCCAGCCAACAACGCAAAGCGGGGAAATCGTAACGCCATTCGTCGAAAGCCCGGTTATGCTCTTTATCCCATCTCGTAACCTGCCAGGCTGCCGATGGGACTTCTGCGCGAAACCGCTTGAGGACAAAAGCCAAGTCAAAGCGCTGGCCTGTGTCGTTGTAATCCAGGTGCAGAAGGTGGGCGAGTTCCGCAGCCGTGGCGCCCACGGGCTCTTCAGTGCTTACTTTCTGCTGTTGCTGATCTCGCCATTCAATGATCTTCTTCGAGTCCTTTTGCGCAGAAACAGTAACCCGCCCTGGTCCGGTCTTGTTTCGATTCCGGGGGGGACTTGCAGCCAACGAAGCCGGCCATTGTTGACGGAGGAATCAAGACTTGGGTGGGAATGAGTACGCCATCTTTTCCAGCCTGACATGCCCGCTTTCAACACGCTAGAGTCGGCAGTCAGTTTGGCATCGGTGAAAAGCAGGTCGCCTTTACATAGTTTTAGCCGCGGAACGTCACAAGTTAGCTGGAAGACGTCATCGCTGAGCCATTCGCCCAGTCCCCCCGGGTCTGTCTGCCGTTGTTTGGCATCTTTTCGCCGAAGAATAATCGTTTTTGCATCGTTCAAGAAGAATATCCGCGCCCGCCATCCTGAGTTATGGGGCGAATAGACTCGTTTTGACCGAATTCTGCCTTCATTCACGTTCGGATCGAGGTCCGGACAAGACCGATGCACCCACTGATACCAGGTTTTGGTATCGACAATCTCACGGTAGCCGAGATCTTCCTGGTCAAGGTAGGCCTCGGTGACCCAGATTCCTTTTGAATCCTGGTAAATCAAC
Organism: Gemmataceae bacterium; assembly: GCA_041499985.1. Lineage (GTDB taxonomy): Bacteria > Planctomycetota > Planctomycetia > Gemmatales > Gemmataceae > JBGQLF01. The sequence goes on along the minus strand of JBGQLF010000474.1, from coordinate 5,052 downwards.
TTGGGTAGGATCCAGTCCCCATCGTTCGACACAGAATGAGACATGAACCGATCCTCACTTCGGCCTCAGAGAAAACCGCAGGGGCAACTCCCGCTGAGGTACGGGGCTTCGGGCTCGAGTTCCCTAGCCCCTGCTTGGGTGCGCAGTCTACCAACCGCCTCTCCGCGCCGCAATCATCACCGCTGTCCCTCCTTGTCCCTCCACAGTCCCTCCATAGAAGGACTCGGACACACTCTCTGGGGCTTCCAGTACTCTCTCGGAAACCGCAGGAATTTCGGGCTTCCTGTAGTCCCAGAGTGGGCGACAACGGGCAGCCTGTGGATTAAGATACCAGGGACGCTCGTGGGCCAGGTTTCTTCGTGTTCCTTCGTATCCTTCGTGGATGGTTTCCGTGCCGCTGCCGCCGCTCGACATTCTGTACGAAGACAACCACTGCCTGGCCATCGCCAAGCCGAGCGGCACGCTGAGCACGCATTACCAGGGCCGCGAAGAAACGCTTGATCGCGCCGTCAAGGAATACCTCAAGGAAAAGTACCACAAGCCAGGCAATGTCTTCCTCGGCGTCGTCCATCGGCTCGATCGCCCGGTCTCGGGCGTACTCCTGTTCGCCCGCACCAGCAAAGCCGCTGCCCGCATCGCCGAGCAGTTTCGCGAAGGAACGGTGGAGAAGGTGTACTGGGCCATCATCGAAGGCGACCTGGCCGCGACCGCCGGCACGCTCGAGGACTGGCTGCTCAAGGACCGTACCATCGGCCGTGTTGAGGTCGTCGAGCCGCGCACTCCCGGTGCCCGCCAGGCCCTGCTGCACTTTCAGCGCCGCGGCAGCCACGGCGACCTTACCTGGCTGGAACTGCGGCCCCAAACGGGCCGGACGCACCAGCTGCGCGTGCAGCTGGCCCACCGTGGCCATCCGATCTATGGCGATGCCAAGTACGGTTCGGTGCACATCTTCCCTCAGGCCGTCGCCCTGCACGCCCGCTCGTTGGCGTTTCTGCACCCGATTCGGTATGAGCCGATCACCCTGGTTGCCGACGTGCCGCGGATGTGGCGGGGCCGATTTGCCTATGTGTTGCGGGAGGGCCTGTGATGAACGATACGGTGCTGGACACGATCCGCGACTGGATCCAGGTTGATATCGGCCACCGCGGCCTGCGGACCGATCCGGCGGCGAACCTGATTACCGCGTGTGCCAACGATTTCCATGCCGCGTGCCGGAGCGTGGCGGAGACATCGACTCCGTCGCTTCTGGTTCTCACGGGCTTCTTCATACCAGATGCCCAACCGCCGGGTGCCGAGACCGATGGACCGCTCGGGGCGATCTTCCTGGCCCGTGCCCTGTCCTCGGCCGGCATCGAAGTGGTCCTGGTCACGGACCCGTTTTGCCAACACGCCCTGGAGGTCGGTCTGGAAGCCTGCGGCCTGCCCAAAAAGGTGATGCTGGTCACGGACTTTGGCCAGCCCCCCCCTCCGCACGAGCCGGCCTTCAAGGGCAATGGCCAACCTCGCCCTCCCCAGGCCCCGGCACCGCTCACGCACCTGATCGCCCTGGAGCGGGTCGGGCCGAGCCATACGCTGGACTCGATCCGTGCCCAACCCGGCGCAACGCCCGCACTGGTCGAGCAGTTCTTGCGCGACGTGCCTTCCGAGCATCAGGATCGCTGCCACACGATGAGGGGCCGCGACATCACCGAGCAGATGGCCCCGGCTCATGTGTTGGTCGAAGTCCTCAGCCAGGCGACGCCGCCGGTCGCGACCATCGGCATCGGCGACGGCGGCAACGAGATCGGCATGGGCAAGATCCCGTGGGAGATCATCCGCCGCAACATTCCCAACGGCGGCCTGGTCGCTTGCCGCGTACCGACCGATCAGCTGATCGTGAGTGGGATCAGCAACTGGGGGGCGTACGGCTTGGCGGCCGGAGTGCTGTTGCTGCGGGGGCATGCGCTGGACCCCGACTTGTTCCACTGGAAGCACGAGCAGGAAATCTTACGGCTCATGGTGAAACGCGGACCCTTGGTCGATGGCGTTACCGGGCAGCAAACGGTGACGGTGGATGGGCTGAGCTTCAAGCGCTACGCTGAGCCGCTGCGCCGGTTGCGGGAGCTGGTCTCGTGATGAGGGACAGCAGGGTGCCGTTGGTTTGAAATTGAGAGCCTGGCGGGAACTCGGTAAACTATTCGTATGAGCACACCAACACCCAACCAATGGCGTCACTTGGAGCCCCGGCCGGGGTCATCCTATCGGGAGTTGTTCATCAAGGGGACGCGCATCAGGCCGAGCTGTCTCTATGGCCTGCGCATAAGCGAGGAGGACCCACCGATGACCGCGGAGGAAGTTGCTGCCGATTTCAACTTGCCGGTGGAGGCCGTCCAGGAAGCCTTCGCTTACTGTCAATCCAACCCGCCTGAAATCGAACAAGACTTCCGGCGGGAAGAGGCTCGGATGGAGGCAACCGGCATGAATGATCCCAACTACAAATACCACGGAAAGCCCAAACCGTTGTCTCCTGAAGACCGGGCGCGGATTCGGAACTTATGAGGCTGTATCTGGACGACGATATTGCCTCGGTGCATTTGGCACGGCTGCTGCGCAAGGCGGGACATGATGTGCGCTTGCCGAGCGAGGCGGGTCTGTCCGGAGAATCGGATGCCGTCCATCTCGCTTACGCCGTCCGTGAGAATCGTGTGTGCCTCACACGAAATTACGACGATTTTCAGGACCTGCACAAACTCATCCTGGAAGTGAAAGGCCATCACCCAGGCATTCTGGTCGTTCGGCGTGACAACGATCCTAGGAGGAATCTCACCCCGGGCGGCATTGTGCGGGCGATCGGGAACCTAGTCGCCGCCAATATTGTGCTGGTCGATGAGTATCAAACACTCAACCACTGGCGTTGAAGTCCGTCACCCCATCCTGAAGCGCGCTCACCGACGAGGAACCCCATGCACCCGCTCCAACACGCCACCGGCGCCGAAGTCCGTCGTCAAGCACGCTGTGGCGAGCTATCCGAACCGACACCAGGCCTGGCGCTCGGCTACGTGCAGGCCAACCTGGCCGTGGTGCCGCGCGACCTGGCGTTCGATTTCCTGCTCTTCTGCCAGCGCAATCCCAAGCCGTGCCCGCTGCTCGATGTCACCGAGCCTGGCTGTCCCGAGCCGTGCCTGGTCGCTCCCGGGGCCGACCTGCGCACCGACCTGCCATGCTACCGAGTCTATCGGCACGGCGAGCTGGTGGACGAGCCGGCCGATCTGAAGGCCTGGTGGCGGGACGATCTCGTGGCGTTTCTGCTAGGCTGTTCCTTCACGTTCGAGAACGCCCTGCTTCAGGCCGGCGTTCCCTTGCGGCATGTGGAAAATGGCTGCAACGTGCCGATGTACCGCACCAATCGGGAGTGCCGGCCGGCGGGCGCATTCCGAGGGCCGATGGTCGTGTCGATGCGGCCGCTCACGCCAGCCCACATTGTGACGGCGGTTCGGATCTGTGCCCGCTTTCCACGAGCACACGGCGCCCCGGTACACTTCGGCGAGCCCGCGGCGCTCGGCATTCGCGACGTGGGCCGACCCGATTTTGGCGATCCGGTGGAGATCCGGCCCGGCGAACTGCCGGTGTTCTGGGCTTGTGGCGTCACACCGCAAGCGGTCGCCATGCAGGCACGGCCGCCGTTTCTGATCACCCACAAGCCGGGGTGTATGTTCGTGACCGATGTACGCGATGTGGACCTGGAGCTGGAGTGAGCAACCCTTCTATCTGGTTCGGCACAAGTGTGCTCGGGTTAGCGATGGACCAAGCGTTCCATCAACGCACAGCACACGGAGCCATTCACCAGGCCACCGAACAACCCTTCTTCGCTGGCTTGGTTCTCGAAATGATTCCAGAGATAAGGCCCTTCGCGCAAGAGCGTCACCGAGCCGACCAGGGGCAGATACGCCGCACCGAGACGCCGCGCCTGCCAGGTGTGGCCACACTCGTGGGCCAGCACTTCACTGGCGCTGGCGAAGCTGGGCGCCTGAGCCGTGGCCCGGCGCGGCGAATCGCGCAGCCGACCGCCTGCCACCGCGACGGGATGCTCGCGGGACGCCGGTGCCTCGGTCTGTTCGCGCAACACCCTCTCAGCAAAGTCCCAGCCGATCGCGATCACCTCGGCGGTCCAGGTGCTGCAAGTCCCCGCCCACAACGGCCAGGAACTATCCGCATCGCGACGGTGTGTGGCAAAGACGTCGACGACGCGCCAACTCGGCTCGCAGCGGGCCTTGCCGTAGATGCGGAAACAGGGAGTCTCGCCCAACCGGCGCAGCCACGCAGTGAGCAATTCATCAAGCATGTTTCTGGTCGGACCGCTGGGCCGGCCTTAGTAGGTGCGGCGGCGCCAGCGCAGCGGGTGCATCGCGGCGGATGATCTTCCGGACCACGGGTGTTGGGGGCGCACTCGGCACCGGGTGCAAAAACGGCAGCAGCACCGGCTTGCCTTCCTCGTCGGCGGCCGCGGTGCCTTTCTGCCGTGCTGCTTCCTGTTGTTCGCGCAGCTGGCGAAATTGAAAATCACTCCAGAGCTGGCGAAAACGGCGGTCGCGCGGATTACGGAAAAGGGCCGCACGCAGAGTTTGGCGGGCTTCCTCGGGGCAGTCCGCTTGCCACAACCCATCGAGCAGCTTGCCGATCACCACCGGATCACTGGGAGCCAGTGCCGCAGCCCGGCGCAGGGCCTCCAACCCTTCCTCCGTTTGGTCCAGACGGAGAGCGAGCAGGCCGAAGTCCGCGAGACAGTTCGGCTGTTCGGGGTCAAGCAGAAGAGCCTGGCGATAGTGCTCGGCGGCGCGCTCGAGGTCCCGGCGTCCGTCGGTATCGAGGGCGATGGCCATTTGATAGTGATATGGTGCGCAGGCCGGCTGATAGACCAGCGCGGCGGCGAGGTGACGGCAGGCGGAAACATACTTGTGACGGCGTATCTGGATGTCCGCCAAACGGGCCTGGGTTTCTTCGGCTACCGCAGCGGGCAACTCGCGGAAGCCCGAGAGGCGTCGCAGAATGGTAAGCGCGTCGCGTCGGCGACCG
>JBGQLF010000473.1:0-7470 GCA_041499985.1 Gemmataceae bacterium | reverse complement strand
GTCCTGCTTGATTGGCCGATTCTCGATCCCCGAGGGGCGGCCGTGGCTCCTTCTTTTCAGGCAAGCGCGGGCGAACGCCCACTACCGGCCCAAGAGTCGGAACGGCTATCTAAACTAATCCGGGCTCGAAACTTCCGCAAGCGTAAAGGAACGGTCCTTCACGAGTCATGTGGATCGAAGGAGTTCCGCGCAGCTGCGCGGCTCGATCACGGCATGGTTCAATTTCGGCGTCATCTGGGTGCCAAGCCCTGTGGCGGCATGTTTGCGACTTGCCGGAGTTGCTCGGCAATTTGAAAACTTGCCGACACAATATCTGTGACCTGCCTTTGAACCATGCCTCGATCGCCTACTTGTAGTGCTGGGAAGGGGAGCTACGAATACAGTTTTTCGCGCGTGGCCTCAAGATCTTGCGAGAAAAGCCCGTAATGCTACTGACGAGTACAAGTCAGCGGTTTACAATGGTATTTGCGTGTACTTTCTGTTTTCGCTGAACGAAACAGAAGAGCGAGTACGGAGTTATAATCTGGACCGTCTTTGGTTCGCAGGGTTCGTACGCCCGCGGACAGGGACAGTAGCACTTATTCTCAACGAGGAGCACCGAATGAAGCGTCGCGGTTTTACCCTGATCGAGTTGCTGGTGGTGATTGCCATTATTGCCGTCCTTATCGGTCTCCTGCTCCCAGCCGTCCAGAAGGTGCGCGAAGCGGCCAATCGCATGAGCTGCCAGAACAACCTCAAGCAGATTGGCTTGGCCACGCTCAACTATGAATCGACGTACAGCTCGTTTCCGCCGGGAGCTGGCCCACTGCCTCTCTTTGCCATCGGTGCGGCTGCTAACGCTACGCCTGCCGTGCCCGGCTCCGGCACCGCCCCTGCAACGCAGCGACCTTCCCCGCAAGCCCTGATCCTTCCCTACGTAGAGCAAGCCAACAAGTACAACCAGTTCGACTTCACGCGTGACGTGAACGGTGACGCCATCAACAATGCGGCGCGCACCCAGGATGTGCCCTTCTACCTGTGCCCGTCCGATTCTTCCTCGGTCCAATTCGCCACGGCGACCGGTTTCTATGGGCGCACCAACTACATGGCCAGCATCGGCAGGAATCCCAATCCCACTAACCAGGACGGGACCACGGGGGGTATTTTCTTCGTCGAATTCACCAGTACGCAGTGGGTGGCACAGCTCAACAAACCCCGGACGGTAAAAATCAGCGGGGTTACCGACGGGACGAGCAACACCGCGATGTGGGCGGAAGTGAAGCGCGGACTGGTTGCTGCGTCCCAGTCCAGCGCTTATTCCCCGTCCTTGGTCGCGTGGGATATCGCCAGCGCCAGCGCCAGTGACGCCAGTTCCCTCACACCGACAGGGAATTGCGCGATGAACCCGGCAGCGTTCACAACAGGCACAGTCTACCGCTATTCTGGTCTCGAGTACTGCCGTTCCTTCGCCTTTACCAGCTTCTACTCTCACCAGAAGCCGCCCAACTCCCCGATAATGGACTGTAGCGATCTCAATTCGTACACCGGGGCCGCCCGCAGTTGGCACAGCGGCGGCGTCAACGTCTGCTACTGCGATGGCTCCGTCCACTTCATTTCCAACTCGATCGACGTGGCAACCTGGCAGGCTCTCGGGTCGCGGTCCGACGGCGTGGCGATACAGCTCCCGTAGGACTTCGGTTGCTGCAAGCTGAAAAACATAAGCGAGTGCGGGGCGAAATGCCTGCACTCGCTTGTTTTTTCGGGGTACTGTGGGCCGTAGGTCGCCGGGCGAGGAGCGAGGGGCGAGGGCTCAGGGATGCAAGTTTGTAGTACTCAGTACTCAGTACCGGTCCCGACCCCCGACGCGTCTTCCCTCACCCTTCACTTCTTCGGGCGGTTCAGGAATTGCCCCATCTCCCCCTGGAGTTCCTGGGCCACAAACCCCTTATATTTGCCCTGGATCCGCTGGCGGTACACCTGGGCGATCTCGTCCACTTGTTGCGGGTGCTTCTGGGCGTCGAACGCGGTGTTGCGGAACTCTTCCAGCGCGCCGCGGGCCTCCGCGCCGTTGGCATCTTTCGCCATCTCATCGGCCAACCGCTTGATGGCATTGACCTTGGCATTCGCTTGTTCGTCCGGGCTAGGCAGGCGATTCTCTTGGCCACCGCAACCCGAACCCACCAGGAGCATGCCGGTGCAGCAGGCTACGATCGCAACCGCTGAGCATGTCGACTTCCTCATGCACTTCTCCTCCAGGGCCAGGACGCGGCATCCTTTTGAATCCCCAAGTGTTTTGCAAGACGCTGCGATTATACGACCCGCGGCCCGTCTCGTCCCGCGTTGCTTTTCCCTTGCCGGATAGGAGCGTGAGTGCCCACCTGCGGCTCGTCGCTACACGGCCGGCCGGCCCCGAACTTTCTGAGCCGCCAGACGGATGACGTCGGGGACACAGCTTCCCATATGGCGAGCGAAGCGAACGGCCCGAAGGCTGCCATACCACTTGCGTCGTGATTCATCGCGTGTGCGGCGTGCTCGCGTGGCGTCCATAGTGCTCACCTCGCCTCGATCTGGGGGGGAACTTTTCGTCAGGCAGCGTCCAGGATTCGTCCCGTGCATCCTGCTCACCCAGGAAAACGAACACCGCCGCGAAATCTTCCGGAGGAATGCGAAGAATGGCGAGTTCCCACGCTCTGCGCGCGAACGAGGAAGAGCCAATCCCTCGAGAGGGGCCCAGCGCCTGGCGTTGTTCACATTCGTCACGAATCCGGGAATCGTCCCCCGAGGAATGAATCTCTAGAATAACCCAAGCCCTGTGCCGGCGGTCCAACAGGTGTGCCGCCTCGCAACGGCCAGGTTTCGGTTCTCTCGTGAAGGAGCAAGCCATGACTGCGAAGGATGCCATCAAAACGGCGTTGACCTCGACTCAGCAAGTCCTCGGTATGTACCTCAGTGATCTGTCGGACGCCGACCTCCTGGTCCGGCCGGCTCCAGGGGCTAACCATGTCGCCTGGCAACTCGGCCACCTGATCGCCTCGGAACGAGGACTGATCACCCAGCAACTCCCCGAAGCGGCCTATCCCGAGCTGCCGGCCGGCTTCGGTGAGCGGCACGACAAGCATACTGCCGCGACGGAGCCGCCCAAGGGGTTCGCGACCAAGGCCGAATACCTGGCCCTGTTCAACAAGAGCCGCGAAGCCACCCTGGCAAACCTGGCCAAGCTGTCCGACGCGGACTTGGACCGGCCAACCAAGGGAAACATGGCCAAGATGGCGCCGACCCTGGGCGCGATCTTCGTGCTCGTCTCCAACCATACGTTGATGCATGGCGGCCAGATTACGGTTCTCCGGCGTAAACTGGGCAAGCCCGTGGTGTTCTAAACGATGAACGATGAAGGATGAACGATGAATGCAAGACAAGGCATCGTTCATCCTTCATCATTCATCGTTCATCCTTCATCGTTCATCGTTTTTGAGTATGAACCCAGCCACAGCTCCTACCGCTCCTCCTGAGCATAATGTCACCGGTGTCGATTTCCGCGACCAGCTGCACTTGCGCTACAGCGGTCCGCCGATCGTCGATAGCCACGCCCACGTCTTTCAAACTAGGCCCACGGACCCCAAGAATGGTCCGCCCACCGGCACCGGTCCGGGAGCCAGCCTGGAACAGGCGGAAGTGATGCTCGACGTCGCTGCGGAATTCGGCATCACCCGCACCTATTCGATGTGTCCGCCCGACGATATCGTGCCGCTGCGGCAGCGGTTCGGTTCCCGCCTCGGCTTCAACGGCTCCATCACCAAGAAGCCCGAGGAACCGGAGGACGTGGCCTATCGCTCGCTGGATCGCTTTTTGGAGCTGGGGATCGAAATCGTCAAGTTCTGGAGTGCGCCGCGGGGCCGGGAACGCGGCCTGTTTGTGGACGCGCCGTGGCGCATCGAAGTGGCGCGCCGGGCCCAGGCCGCGGGTATCCGGATCATCATGGTTCATGTCGGCGATCCAGATGCCTGGTTCCGTACCGTCTACACCGATGTCGCCAAGTACGGTACCAAGATGGATCAGTACATCGGCCTGGAGCGCATGCTGGAGCTGTTCCCGGATCTCACCTGGATCGGGGCGCACATGGGCGGCGATCCCGAACATGCCGATCATCTGGAGGCGCTCCTGGAGCGGTATCCGCACCTGTACTTCGACACCAGTGCGACCAAGTGGCAGGTGCGGGAAGTATCGGCTCACCGAGAGGCCATTCGTGCGCTGGTGTGCCGGCATCCGCAGCGGTTCCTGTTTGGCTCGGACCTGGTGACCCGTCATGGGCTGCCGCACGAGCACTACGCCAGCCGCTACTGGTGCCAGCGCACGCTGTGGGAGAGCAGCTGGGAAGGACGCAGTCCGATCGCTGATCCCGATTACACGGCTACTGGCGGCGAACCGGCGACGCCGCCGTTACGCGGGCTGAATTTACCGCCGGAGGTACTGGAACAGGTTTATCATGCCAATGCCTGCCGGCTGTTAAGTAATGCGTAGTAATGCGTAGAGTGCGTCGAGTCCGCGCTGACGCACCGAGGTCCGTCGCTGCGGTGCGTCAGCGCGGACTCGACGCGCCCGACGCACTGGCCGCGAGTGCATTCCGCGCCCGAGTACAGCCGCTGACGGGCGGTCCGCCCGGTTTTCGCTTGATCGGTCCTTCCTGGGAAGGGACCATGCAGCCAGATGTCTGTAGCAGCCTCTCCTGGCCGCGATAGGCCGACCGGCGATGCAGCCTAGCCCAAGGTGGAGTGTGCAGCGGATTGTCCACACATCTCGTTCCGAGCCGTGTTCGATGGAGGTGCATGGTTTGTACTTAGATGTTCGGCCGTCTGTCAGCTTGTCCCTTTTCAGCGAGGGGAGCTTCGGAAGATGAGCAATCTCAATCGAGCAGTTACAATTCCCGGCCTGTCCCTTGGTGAAGTCCTCGGCCGCGGGGGATTCGGTGCAGTCTATCGCGCCCGCCACCATATGCTTGACATTGACGTGGCGGTCAAGCTTCTCGACACCACGATGATTGACGCGGCCGGCATGGACTGGACCTTGCGCGAAGCACGGCTCATGGCCCGCCTCGATCACCCCAACCTGTTACGCATTTACGATGCGCGCCGCACAGAAAAGGCGATCTATCTCATACTGGAGTTAATGGACAGCGGCTCCTGTCGAGGCATGCGCAACTTGCCAGCCGACCGAGCGCTTGCGGTGGCAAAGCAACTACTCTCCGGCCTCCAAGCGTTGCACGACGCTCGCATCCTCCACCGAGATGTCAAACCGGCGAACTGCTTGTACCGGACCAATGACGGACGAGTCAAGTTGGCGGATCTCGGTATCGCCGCCGACTGGGTGACCTTCGCTGCGAGCTACGAATGGGCCGGAACTATCCCGTTCATGGCCCCAGAACTCTTCGACCGACCGGCGCGTTTCAGTCCTTCGTCGGACCTGTACGCCCTCGGCGTTACCCTAGCGTGCCTCCTTTTGCCGGCCGACCCCTTCCCTGCCGGCCCAGCCGAAGCCGTACAGGACTGGATCCTACACGGAACGCGTCCCCCCATTCACAGCCTGCGCCCCGACTTGCCGCCAGGCTTGTCCGGGCTAGTGATTCGGATGATGTCCTTTCGCCCGGAAGATCGGCCTGCCAGTGCAGCCGAAGCTTTAACGACGTTGACTGCTCTGGAAGCAATCGCGCCGGTCGGCCGAGTGGCTGGACAAGTACCCGCCAGCACGGCAGTTTCGACGCGCGCGTCTGAAGATACGGCACCACAGGGCCTCAAGATTGGACCGTGGGTACTCGGCGAGACAGTGTACTCATCGTCTAACTGGCATGGGTATGTCGTCACCCACTCCCACACGGGGACAGCCGCGCGCTTGATGCAGTTGCAGCCGACGGGGCCCTTGGCGAACCAGTCCGAATTCATCTTGTCGGCGGCGGAGCGGTCTTCGAGACTCTCCCATCCTCACTTGATCGCGATCCTCGACTGGGGCTTGTGCGACGGGCAGGCTTTCGTCGTCACCGAAGCGCAGGGGCGAACGCTTCAGGATCTTGTTGATAGCGGACAGCCTCTCGGAGAACCCACGGCGCTCGTCTTTATGGCCGCACTTTCGGACGCGCTCTCTTACCTGCACGGTTTGGGGTTGGTGTATCAAAACGTTGATCCTGGAGCCGCCGTGATCGGGAGTGACGCCCGGTCGGCCCGGTTGAGTTGGCCTGTGTATTGCGTCCCAGCTGGGTCAGTACCGAACGATCCGAGCGGAAGACGCCGACGAATTCTCGTGCGAGCCTTTGCCGCACCGGAGGTCCTTTCCGGGCAAGCAGAGACTATTGAAGCGAGCGTCGACTTGTACGGACTAGGCGCGACGTTCTACTACCTGCTTGTAGGCAAGGAGGCTTATTACGCCGCCCGGAAGCAAGGTGCTCTCCCCAACGTACGCAAGCACGCTGAGGCTGTGACCGCCCCACTCGCGCGACTTGTAGCTGACCTTATCAGTTCGGATCCCAAGCAACGGCCTTTGGCCACCACCGTAAGAGCGGAAGTGGTGAAAATCGCAAGGCAGATCGGCGTTGCCATCGATTGAGGATACATCGACGCGCTAGCCCAGGATGGGCAACAGCAAAGTCTAGCGAGTGCCGCGGCCGCTGAACTTTTCCCTTCGGCCGAAACATCAAGCCTTGGGACGAGCAAAGGGCACATGCGCTCCTACCAGGAGCTGCTCGTCGGCTCGGGCTATGGCCAGCGGCTCAAGGACTTCGACGCCTTGCTGCGCATCCTGGATGCGGAGCTACGGCTCATCACGAAAAGACCGAGGAGCGAGGAGATACCTCTTCTTCATCGCTCCTCCCTCCTCCCTCCTCCTTCCAATACTACCAGCTCACGCTGGAAAGCCCCATGCAGGCGGGCTCGGCATCGATTTTATACACTCAATATATCTCTAATAAATTTTTTAGCGCGCGGCCGCCTGGCCCAGGGTCCGCACATCGTCCGGCGCTTGCAGCCCCGCTGGCGCGAGCGGCAAAGACGGGGGACTCGCACCCTGATTCGCCTCCCCGACGCGGGCCGGCGCCATGTCCGCTGGAGTGGCCGTGCCCGGCAAGCCGATACCTATCCCTGCGGGAGCGGTTGTTCCGCGAACACCGCTTCCGTCGGGCCACGACCGTGTAGCCGTGTGTTGCGTGGCGGCACGTTCAACAATCATGCGTCGAACGTGCGCTGTGCCTACCGCAATCACAATGGGCCGGCGAACCGCAACAACAATGTGGGTTTCCGCCCGGCGAGCACTTCGCGGCAGATCGCCGTGATCTGCCAGGCCAGAATTCGGAGGCGTTTGTTCTCCTCCGGAGCGTGCCGAAATGCCAAGTCCAGGTCGTGGTCCGGTGTCGAGCTGCCGCTGAGCGGCTCGGCCAAAGGAAGCGCTGGCCCGGCGGGTCTGGTAGGCCGTTATGGCTCGAAGGCCCCGCCGGGCGTTTGTTCGTCTCTG
>JBGQLF010000472.1:0-7482 GCA_041499985.1 Gemmataceae bacterium | reverse complement strand
TCGCCGATATCGACCGCTTCCAATCCCACGACCGCGCAAATGTCGCCGGCGCTGACCTCGTCGGTCTCGATGCGGCCGAGGCGATCGAAGGTATACAGCTGAGCGACCGTGTCGTCGATGCGCCGGCCATCGTGTTTGAGCAAGGCGATCCGCTGCCCCTTAAGGATCTTGCCAGCCACGACCTTGCCAATGCCGATACGGCCGACGTAATCGCTGTAATCCAGCGTTACGACGAGCATTTGCAGCGGCGCCTCCGGCTTGATCACGGGCGGCGGCACATAGCGCATGATGGCATCGTAGAGCGGCCGAAGGTCGGTCGCGGGAACCGACAGATCGGTCGTGGCCACGCCGTCGCGACCGGAGGCGTAAATCGTGGGGAAATCGAGCGTGGCATCGTTGGCTTCGAGCTCGACGAACAGGTCGAAGACCGCATTGAGGACTTCGATCGGACGGGCATCGGGCCGGTCAATCTTGTTGATGACCACGATCGGTCGCAGTCCACACTCGAACGCCTTGCGCAACACAAACCGGGTCTGCGGCATCGGCCCCTCGGCGGCATCGACCAGCAGAAGAGCACCGTCCGCCATCTTCAGGACGCGCTCAACTTCGCCGCCGAAATCGGCGTGCCCTGGGGTATCGATGATGTTGATCTTGTTGCCGCCGAACGTCAGGGCGATGTTCTTGGCCAGGATGGTGATGCCCCGTTCCCGCTCCAGGTCATTGGTATCGAGGATGCGCTCGCCGCGCAGCTCGGTCGCCCGGAACAGGCCGGACTGGCGCATCATCTGATCGACCAGCGTGGTCTTGCCGTGATCCACATGGGCAATAATGGCGACATTGCGGAGATCGGGACGCTTGTGCTGAATGTCTTTCATGAACAATGAACGATGAAGGATGAACAATGAAGGAGAAGAAGGGTTCGGATTCATCCTCCATCCTTCTTCCTTCCGGGTAGCCGCACTATTGCGGAGCGTGTATTATAGGGGACCTGTTCCCGAGCGTATAGGGCAAGATCGGACGCGGATCAGCTCCGCTTGGCGGCATCGAAAGGCGGAGTAAAAGGGATGAACCTCTACTTGATTCGACATGCCGACGCGGCTCCGTTGGGAGAAGGCGGCATTTTCCAGGATGAGGAGCGTCCCCTGACCGCGAAGGGGATGCGACAAACCAGCCACTTGGCGGTGGGCTTGCAACAGCGTGGAGTTCGGCCGGGGCTAGTCCTCACCAGTCCGTTGCTGCGTGCCCGACAAACCGCCGAGGGTATGCTCCAGCAGTGGCGAGCCCCGGCGCCGGAACTCCAACTCTGTGAACAGCTCGCCCCGGGGGGCAGTCGGCGCAAGCTCGCGCGTTTTCTGGCAGACCTCGGCGTGGATCCTATTGCTCTGGTGGGTCATCAGCCCGACCTGGGGTGCTTCCTTGGCTGGCTGATCGGCAGCAAGAGAGCCCAATTCGATCTCGCCAAGGCGAGCGTGGCATTTCTCACCAGCACCGACGAGCCCGCCAAAGGCTCGGCCGCGCTCGTCTGGATAGTGACGCCGGAGTGGCTCGGCGAGTGAGTGCGGCGGATGCCGGATTCACCCTCACTCCGTAACGAAGAACTCATCATCCGGCCGATAGGCGGGAACGCCGAAGACGATCGTTTGCACGCCCTCGGAACTGTAGAGACGGTGTGTCGTGTACGGCTCGATGTACACCACGGTGCCAGGCTCCACCTCCACGAGGTCGTCGTTCAATTCCATCTTGCCCCGGCCTTGCAAAATGTAGTACACCTCAGTGCACTCGCGGTGGAAGTGCTTGACCGAGTCCTGGATGAAGGTGATATGCAGATTGCAAACCGGCGTATCGGCGACGGTAAGAGGCCGGGTACTTTGGCCGCAGGGGCACGGCACCGTGGGGGCGTCCTGCACCCGGCGGACGAGATAGCCTTTGTGAGAGGATGTCAGCATACGCGTGGATTCTCCCATGAGCAGGGCGAGAGCATCGCCCATCTTACGGAGCGGCGGCGACGGAAGCGAGTTCTTTTCACCAGGGATGGGGAGCGGCCATGCGAGTTGGTCGAAACACTTCGCCCGTTGCGTGGTTGTGCGTTTGCATGGGATTCGCCCTGCCGGGCTGCCAGGAGATGCGTTCTCCCTTGGCGGTGCCAACTCCTTCGGATGCGGGCACCGCCGCCGCGCGATTCGACCTGACCACCGCCGGCACCTTCGTAGGGCAGGTAACGTGGAATGGAATGGTGCCTCCAATCGACCCGATCAGCTTGCCAGCCAATCCTCTTGGGAGCGACGTGCTGCGTCAAAGACAGGTGCGACCCAACCCGAACGCCCCTCGGATCGACGCAACTACAAATGGGGTCGGCAATGCCGTCGTCTTTCTCCGAGGTGTCGATGTCCAGGCCGCCAAGCCCTGGGACCTACCCGCCGTGCGCGTGGAACAGCGCGACGGCGCCTTCCACATCCTCCAAGCTACCCTCGATTCCGCGTACGGCTTCGTTCGCCGCGGCGATTCGGTTGTGCTGGTTTCCTGCGACGAGGTGTTCCATGCGCTGCACGCCAGCGGAGCCGCCTTCTTCAGTTATGCCTTTCCCGATGCAGGCCAACCGCTGGCGCGATGCTTGGATTCCAAGGGCCTCGTCGAGCTGGCCAGTGCAGCGGGCTATCCCTGGATGCGGGCTTATCTCTTCGTGGACGAGCATCCGTACTACGCACGCACGGATCCCCAAGGACGCTTCGCACTGTCCCACGTGCCCCCGGGCCAGTATGAAATCGTCTGCTGGATGCCCAACTGGCACAAGGCCCGGCACGAGCGCGATCCGGAATCCGGGGTGGTCACGCGCCTGTTCTTCAGACCTCCCGTCGAACTGGTCCAGTCGATCAACCTCGGACCCAGGGCCTCGGAGACGGTTCACTTCACCCTTTCAGCAGAGATGTTCTCGTCGGACGTGTTGAGTGTCTCACGCTGAGCGATGAGTTCGGAGCTGCCGCGACTGAATGACCGTGCTTGAATCCGCAGCATGGTCCCCACCCCGCTTGCCGGGGTGGAACCGGGGGTTTGTCGCCAGAGGGCGGCGCCGTCCCCTTCGGGCCCCACCCCGCTTGTCGGGGTGGAGCCTGGGTTCGCGGCAGCACAGCCGAGGACCGCAGGGCCAGGCTTCTCGGAGTAACGAACCGCGGCTCCACCCCGACAAGCGGAGTGGGGGCCTGGCGCGCGAGCACGCTGGCTTGCTGGTGACGAACCCCAGCTCCACCCCGACAAGCGGTGTGGGGGCCTGGCGCGCGAGCACGCTGACTTGCTGGTGACGAACCCCAGCTCCACCCCGACAAGCGGGGTGGGGGCCACGCTGCGGATTCATGCACGGCCATTTAGGTGGCGTCTTCGGAACCCGCAGCGGGCATCTCCGGAGTTGCCGCGACCGCGGGCACCGCATTGGCGTACAGCCGCACATCCACGCGCTGCGCCTTGGATAGATCGATGCGCTCATCCGCCAGATCGAACTCCAGCCGCGGCTCCTGGCTCAGCTGGAGAGGCAAACGCACGATAAAGGTGCTGCCCCGACCCAGCTCGCTTTGCAGGCTCACTTCACCCCCCAGAAGCTTCGACAATTCGCGGACGATGGATAGCCCCAGACCGGTGCCGGCATGCTCGCGCGTGAGCGGGTTGCCCGACTGGCGAAATTTCTCGAAGACCAATTCCTGATCTTCGGGCGCAATCCCGACGCCGGTATCGGTCACGGTGAACACCATGTGCGGGGCCTCCGCCTCAGCACGGAGCAGAACCCTGCCTCCCTCCGGCGTGAACTTGATCGCGTTCGAGAGCAAGTTGGATAGAATTTGCTGTAACTTGCCAGGGTCCTGGCGCAGGAGCGGGATGGCGGCAGCAATCTGGCCGTGCAAGTCAATGTTCTTCTTCTCCGCCAAGGGCCGAAACATGTTCAATAGACCCTCGCAAATATCGTGGATGCTGAATTCCTCCAGCCGCACCTGCATCTTGCCGGCTTCGATGCGGGCCAGGTCGAGGATATCGTTGATGAGATTGAGGAGCCGTTCGCCGCTGGTCTGGATGTTGTGCACCCAACGGTTTTGCTTGTCGGTCAAGGGCTGGCTGCCCAGGAGCACTTCGCTGAAGCCGAGGATGCTGTTGAGAGGCGTGCGCAGTTCATGACTCATGGTCGCCAGGAAGTCGCCCTTGAGTCGATTCGACTCGTAAAGGGCCATGTTGGCCTGGGCCAACTCGTCCACCTTGCGGTCCAGGTCGGTGTTCACCTTGCGCAGGCGGTCTTGCATGCTAACCAGGTTGCGCAGCATGCGGTTGAAGGCATGACTGAGGTCTTCGAACTCGTCGCCGGTCTGGATTTCGCTGCGTACATTCAGTTCACCGGCCGAAATGGCGTCGCTCACATCCTTGAGGTGCTTGACCGGCTTGACGATGACATAGCGGACGATGAGGTAACTGCCGCTCATGATCAACAGGGCAGTTACGAGCGCGGTTGAGATGAGGATCGCGCGGTTGGCATGCACCGCTCGCTCAATGGATTCGGTCGGCATGCGGATCTTGACGATGGCCATGAGATCCTTGTCCTGCAAATTCCCGCCGTATGCTTCCCGTTCTTCCTTGTTGAGCGGATGGCAGGAGAGGCAGGCCTTGGTGGCCCGGATCGCCCCGTAGTAATTGATCGCTTGCTGAGCTGGCAAGGGCCGGGGGACCTCATTTTCCTGCTTGTCCTCGGCAAAGGTCTTCAACAACTCCGACTCAAAGCTGTCCTCGGGCTGGTTGACACGCCGGCTGGCATTGGGTTTGATGATGGAGTGCTGATATTTGCGCAACGAGTCGGGCAGATGCTGCTCGGAGAGTTCGTCCAGCGCCCGCCGGAGCTGTTCCCATTCCTTGGACCCGTCCCGTGGTTGCCCTGGCTTCTCACCCAGAATCCGTTCCTCCTGCTGGAGCGGATTCCATTCCCACACGGCGACATTTAGGTGCCGGAGGTGCTGGTCGACCACGATTGGATTGACGAGGAGCCGGCCGGTGATCAGGGTTTGGTCGTAGGCCAGATGCTCCGTTTCATGAGCGTACCACCAAAAGCTGGCGGTGATTAACAGCAGGATGCCGGCACCGAAGAGGAAGCGACACTTCCGCTCCAGACTGGTCTCGCCCAAGAGGCGCTTGAAGGCGCGATACGACATACACTCGCTCCGGCCGGCGCTGGCATGGGTGCCTAGTGCAAGCTCCAAAGAGCTGTTTTTCTTTGTAGGACGGCTCTCCAGAGCCGTCCGAGCAGCCCGGACGGCTCTGGAGAGCCGTCCTACGGAAAAGAGGTCCCCGGATTCTGCACTAGGTCAACGGTTGACACTGCGGACAAAAATGCGTCGCGCGCCCTGCCAGACGCACGCGCTCAATCGGCTGACGGCAGCGTGGACAGGGCTGGCCGACCCGGCTATAGACGCGAAACTCATGTTGATACGCTCCCTTCAGACCGGAGCCGCCCACATAGTTGCGGATACTCGAGCCGCGCCGCTCGATCGCGCGCTTCAACACGGTTACAATGGCACGACGTAGCCGATTGGCCTCGGCGGCACCGGTGTCACGACCCAAGCGAGCGGGGTGCAAGCGCGCCTGGTGCAGCGCCTCATCGGCATAGATATTGCCAACTCCGGCGACCACGCGCTGATCGAGCAACACCGCCTTCAGGCAGCGCCGCGTCGCCGCCAGGCGCTCGCGCCAGTATCTGGAATCCAAGGCAAACGGCTCGGGTCCGAGCTCGGATTCCTCGAAGAACTGATCCAGCGCATCCCGGCTGGTAAACAGCGTGACACTCCCGAAGCGGCGGATGTCGCAAAAGCGCAATTCCTCCTGGCCGGCTTCCAGGGTCATGATCACATGCGTGTGTGCCGCCTTCGCCTCCCGCGCGGCAACGACCGTGAGCTGCCCGGTCATGCCCAGATGAAAGACCAGGTGCAGGCTTCCATCCAGGCCGAGCAGAATCCACTTGCCGCGCCGCTCGACGCTCTGCATGCATCGCCCGATCAGCAGCGGCTCCCAGGACGCCGACCAGCGCCGGCGCAACGGTTGGCGGCTGACCCGGATGGCACCAATGCGGCGGCCAACTAAACAAGGCCGAAGATCGCGCACCACGGTTTCGACTTCAGGCAGTTCCGGCACAGTTGGCCTCGGGAGCATCGCCAGCAGCGACTACATGTCTGGTCTCGCTGGCGATTATAGGCGCTGCGGCGGTTGGACACCACGTCGGATGCTTTGCGCTTGACCGAAGCGCGCTCGGGTCCTAGTCTGAGTTCTTGCGTCTTCTGCCTGGGAGGTGAGACATCTATGCCGGTTGCGACTCCCGCTGTTCCCGACGTGCACGGCCGATTTGGTCCTTATGGTGGCCGTTTCGTGCCGGAAACGCTGATGCATGCCTTGCGGCAACTGACCGAACAGTATACGCAAGTCCGTGAGGATGCCGAATTCCAGCACCAGTTCCACGACTACCTGAAGCATTACGTCGGCCGGCCATCGCCCCTGTATTTCGCCCAGCGCCTGACGCGCGAGGCGGGCGGGGCGCGCATCTATTTGAAGCGGGAGGACCTCAACCACACGGGGGCGCACAAAATCAACAACTGCATCGGACAGGCGCTGCTCACGCGGCGCATGGGCAAACCGCGCATCATCGCCGAGACGGGTGCCGGGCAGCATGGCGTGGCCAGCGCCACGGCCGCAGCCTTGTTCGGTCTCCAGTGTCAGGTCTACATGGGCGAAGAGGATGTACGTCGTCAGCGCCTCAACGTCTTCAAGATGAGAGCTCTGGGGAGCGAGGTCATCTCGGTGCACAGCGGCAGCCGAACCCTCCGCGATGCCATCAATGAAGCGATGCGCGACTGGATGGCGACGGTGGAGCACACACATTACATCATCGGCAGCGTGGTCGGTCCGCATCCGTTCCCGATGATGGTCCGCGATTTCCAGTCCGTCATCGGTTGCGAAGCGCGTGCCCAGTGCCTGGAACAGATTGGGCGGCTGCCGGATGTCGTGGTGGCCTGTGTTGGCGGCGGCAGCAATTCGGCCGGGATGTTCTATCCGTTCATCAACGACGCCGCGGTAGAGCTGGTGGGTGTCGAAGCCGGCGGCCGGGGTGCCTTTCCCGGCGGGCATGCGGCGACGCTCGGATATGGGCAACCAGGTGTACTGCACGGCAGCTATAGCTACGTGTTGCAGGATGACGATGGCCAGACATCGGCCGTACATTCGGTATCCGCCGGGTTGGACTATCCAGGCGTCGGGCCGGAGCACAGCTACTGGAAGGACAGCGGCCGCGTCCGCTACACCAGCGTGGCCGATGCGAAGGCGATGCAAGCTTTCCACCTCTGCTCGCGCCTGGAAGGGATTTTGCCAGCGTTGGAGACCGCCCACGCTGTAGTCGAAGCCATGCAGGTGGCTGCGAAGAGGGCCAAGGAAGACGTGGTGGTGATCTGCTTTTCCGGGCGCGGCGACAAG
>JBGQLF010000471.1:0-7489 GCA_041499985.1 Gemmataceae bacterium | reverse complement strand
TGTTGTGCTCAGCGCCTGCGAGACCGGCCTGGGCGAAGTTCGCAATGGCGAGGGCGTTGCCGGCCTGCGCCAGGCCTTCCAGCTCGCCGGGGCGCAGAGCGTGGTGGCGACCTTGTGGCAGGTGCCCGACCAGCAGTCGGCACAGTTGATGATCGGTTTCTTCGAGCAGTTAGCCGCCAAGCAGGGCAAGGCCGAGGCATTGCGCAACGCCCAGTTGGCGCTCATCAAGGCGCGGCGCGACCGGACGGCAGCGGCGCACCCCTTCTTCTGGGCTGCCTTCACCGTGACGGGCCGATAATTGTTGAAGCGGGAATCAGTTTCTTTCGATGGAGGATTATTCCATGACGCGGCGACGTGCGATGGAGGTGCAAATGGGTGTGTTGCTGGTCGGGGCGTGGTTGCTCGTCGTGGGGCCGGCCCAGGCACAAGAGATTCGAGACGTAAAAACGCTGTCTGACCAGATTCAGCGGGCAGAAGCATTGATTGCGGAAGGCAAGAAGCGCGAAGCCGTGCAGGTCTATGAGCGAGTGGTCCAGGCCGCTCCCAAGCTTTTGGGGGCTGCTTCCAACGACACTGCCACCCTCTACCACCATCTCGCCGAGTTGTATAAGCCGCTCCATGAATACGCCAAGGCGGAACCCCTGTACCAGCGCAGCCTCAAGATCACGGAGGACCAGCTGGGCAAGGACCATCTGGAAGTTGCCATCGTCCTCAACAACCTGGCCCAGTTGTACTATTTCATGGGCCTGTACGGGAAGGTAGAGCCACTGTACCTACGCAGTCTCAAAATTCGCGAGGACAAGCTGGGTAAGGACCACCCGAGGGTTGCCTCCAGCCTCAACGACCTCGCCGTGCTGTACAACGACATGGGCCAGTATGCGCGAGCGGAGCCGCGCCTCCTACGTTGCCTCAAAATCTACGAGGACAAGCTGGGTAAGGACCACCCGGACGTTGCCCCTGTTCTCAACAACTTGGCCCAGCTCTACAAAGAAATGGGCCTATACGACAAAGTGGAGCCGCTCTTTCTACGCAGCCTCCAGATCAAAGAGGACAAGCTGGGCAAGAATCATCCCGGCGTCGCTCTGAGCGTGGACAACCTCGCGGGGCTGTACTATTCGATGGGCCAGTACGAGAAAGCGGAGTCGTTCTACCAACGTAGTCTCAAAATCTACGAAGCCAAGCTGGGTAAGGACCACCCGGACGTTGCCACCACCGTCAATAACATGGCCGAGTTGTACAGGGCGACGGGCCAGTACGCCAAGGCGGAACCACTCTACCGGCGCAGCCTCAAAATCCGCGAGGACCAACTCGGCAAGGACCACCTGGACGTTGCCAACATCCTCAACAACCTGGCCGTGTTGGCTTATCATTCAGGCCAGTACGAGAAGGCGGAGCCGCTCTATCAACGCTGTCTGAAAATCCGGACGGACAAGCTCGACAAGGACCACCCCAGCGTCGCCGGATGCCTCAGCAACCTCGCCGACGTGTACGAAGCAACCGATCAAAGCGCTCAGGCGGCCAACACTATGGATCGGTCCCGCCGCATTTCCCGCCGCCATGTCACGCGCGTCCTACCGGCGCTCGCCGAACCAGACCAGGCGGACTTCCTCCGCAGCAAGGACAAAGCGAACTGGGAAAGTGCGCTGTCGCTTGGCCTGCGCCACCCCGACGATGAAAAACTCGCCACTCTTTCAGCGGCCTGGCTGCTCAACGGCAAGGGCGTGGCTCAACAAACGCTGGCCTCAACCACCCTTTTCGCTCGCGATAGCCGCGATCCGAAATTGCGTGAACTCAGTCACAGTCTGCACCAGACGCGCCAGGAACTTGGCCGCCTCACCCTGGCGCCGGTCAAGGGCGATCAAACCGAACAGCGGCAGCGGCGTCTCAACGAACTGAATCAACGAGAGCAGGAGCTTGCCAAAGAAGTGCGCCAGGCTGGCGGCGCCGCCGAGGAGACCTGGATCGAGTTAGACCGCGTCCGGCAGGAGTTGCCTGCCGACACCGTTCTGATTAACCTGGCGCGGTTCGAGGTGTTCGACTTCAAGACGAAAGCGGGCAAAAAGCGGTGGCAGCCGGCCCATTACGCCGCCTGGATTATTCCCGCGAAGGGGCCGGTGCGTCTGCTCGACCTCGGCCCCGCCGCCGCCATTGACGTCGATGTCAAGACGGTCCGTCAAGCACTACAAGACGCCAACAAGACGATGCGCCTCAAGGGCGAGGCCGACGCCGAAACGGCCCAGCGCGCACCCCTGGAAGCGCTGGCCAAGAAAGTGCTACATCCCCTGCTGCCCCTCATCGGCAAGTCGCCGCGCTGGATCATCAGCCCCGATGGCAATCTGTGGCTAGTGCCGTGGGCTGCCTTGCCGCTAACGGATGGCAAATACGCTGTCGAAAACCATATCCTTTCTTACGTCATCAGTGGCCGTGAACTGGTGGCCCCGCCGCTGGCCAAGGCGACGCCGACCGCTCCCCTGGTGCTGGCCGATCCAGATTTCGATCTGGGGTTGGACCAAGTGGCGCTGGCGACGCGCCGCCTGCACGGCCAAGAAGCCCCAGCGGAGACGCGCGGCCTGTCCAAGGCCCTGCGATTGGTCAACATCAAACGGCTGCCCGCTACCGCCACCGAAGCGGCGGCGATCACCGCCCCCCTGCGCCGGTACGCGGGCGCCGCTCCACGGGTGCTGACGGACCAGGACGCCACCGCGGGCGTCTTCCTGGCGGCACGCAATCCCAAGGTCGTCGTGCTGAGTACACATGGCTACTTCCTACCGCACGAAGAGCTTGATCCCAAGAAGAAGGAGCGCCCCAACGACGCGGCCCCGAGTGGTCTGCGCTTTGAGAACCCGCTGCTGCGTTGCGGCCTTTTGCTGGCCGGCTGCAATAACGCCGCCAAGGCCCAGGAAGGCGCCGACAACGGCGTGCTGACCGGCTTGCAGATTGTGGGGACCGATTTGCGCGGCTGCGAGCTGGTGGTGCTGAGCGCCTGTGAGACCGGCCTAGGCGACGTGCGCAATGGCGAGGGGGTCGCGGGGCTGCGGCAGGCTTTCCAGCTGGCCGGGGCCGAGAGTGTGGTGGCGACGCTGTGGCAGGTGCCCGATCAGCAATCCGCACAGCTGATGATTGGCTTCTTCGATCAGTTGGCTGCCAAGCAGGGCAAGGCCGAGGCGCTGCGGAACGCCCAGCTGGCGCTGATCAAGGCGCGGCGCGACCGGACGGCAGCGGCGCATCCGTTCTTTTGGGCCGCCTTCACAGTCACCGGGCGGTAAGTGGCCGCATCCGAAAAAGGTGGAGGAGCTATCCATGAAAAAGCGCATCGTCATCGCAATGGGACTGGTCTTCCTGGGAATGCTCGCGGCAGGGACAGTGTCGGGCCAAGCCATCACCGCCGAGAAGGTGCTCAAGGCAGAGAAGGCCCGGGCCGATCGTCTCATGGACGAGGGCAAGTACCAGGAAGTGTTGCTACTCCGGCAGCGCCTCGCCGACGCGGCGACGAAACTGTACGGCCGGGACTCCGTGGAAACCATGAAATACCAGGACGACCTGGGCGACATTCTTACTGGCCTCCGCCAGTACGCCAAGGCGGAGCCGCTCTACCTGCGTGGTCTCCAAATCCGCGAGGCCCAGCTGGGCAAGGACCACCTCGACGTCGCCTACAGCCTGCTCAACCTCGCCGTGCTGTATGAGATGATGGGCCAGTACCCCAAGGCAGAGCCGCTCCACCTCCGCAGTCTCCAAATCCGCGAGGCGAAGCTGGGCAAGGACCACCCACTTGTCGCCCTCAGCCTCCACAACCTCGGCACACTTTCCGAGGCCACTGCCCAGACCGTTCAGGCGACGGACTGGATCGATCGTGCCCGGAGGCTTTTACGGCGGCATATCACGCGCGTCCTGACTGCCCTCTCCGAACCGGAACAGCTCAACTTCCTCCGCAACACCGACGAGACGGCATGGCACATCGCGCTGTCGCTGGGCCTGCGCCATCCCGACGACGACACGCTCGCCGAACGGTCGGTGGCCTGGCTGCTCAACGGCAAAGGCGTGGCCCAACAAACGCTGGCCCAAACTGCCCTGCTCGCGCGCGACCGCCACGACCCGAACTTGCGCGACCTCAGTCAACGTTCGCACCAGACACGCCAGGAACTCGCCCGGCTCACTCTCCAGCCGCCTCCCGAACAGCAGCTACAACAGCGGCAGCGCCGGTTGAAGGAACTGAGTGACCAGGAGCAAGATCTCGCCAAACAGCTTCGCCAGGCTGGCGGCGCCAGTGACGACGAGTCGTGGGTCGAGCTGGGCCGATTGCGCAAGGCGCTGCCGGAGGACGGCGTCCTGATCTAGCTGGCGCGTTTCGGCGTCTACAATTTCAAGCCGAAGGATGCTCAGCCAAAACAGCAGCCGGTGCATTACGCGGCCTGGATCGTCCCTGTCGCCGGGCCGGTGCGTCTCATCGACCTCGGCTCCGCCGACGCTATCGACGCCGACGTCCAGAAAGTCCGCCAGGCGTTGCAGGACGCGCCCAAGACGATCCGTCTCAAAGGCGAGGCCGACGCCGAGACCGCCCTGCGGGAACCGCTGGACGCCCTGGCGAAGAAAGTGCTGCACCCGCTCTTGCCCCACATCGGCAAGAGCAAGCGCTGGGTCGTCAGCCCGGATGCGAATCTGTGGCTCATTCCCTGGGCCGCCCTGCCCCTGCCCGACGGCGCGTATGCCATCGAAAGGCACATCCTCTCCTACGCCATCAGCGGCCGCGAGTTGGTGGAGAGCACGGCGGTCCCAGTGACTGCGACGGCGCCGCTGGTCCTGGCCGACCCGGACTTCGATCTGGGCCTCGACCAGGTAGCGCGGGAGACGCGCCGCTTGCTACGCCAGCAGCAGGCACCCGCGGAGACGCGCGGCCTGTCCAAAGCGTTGCGGCTGGGCAATATCCAGCGTTTGCCGGGCACCGCGAGCGAGGCCGAAGCCGTCGCGGCTCAACTGCGCAAGTACGCCGGCGCCGCGCCGCGGGTGCACACCGACAAAGAGGCATCCACCGGCCTCTTCCTGGCGGCGCGCAACCCTAAGGTGGTGGTGCTGAGCACGCACGGCTACTTTTTGCCCGACCAGGAGCCTGATCCCAAGGAACGCGAACGCCAGGAACGCACCGCGGACCCGCCGCCACGCGGCTTGCGTTTGGAGAATCCGCTGCTGCGTTGCGGCGTGCTCTTGGCCGGCTGCAATAATGCCGAAAAAGCCAAAGAGGGCAGCGACAACGGCGTGCTCACCGGCTTGCAGATCGTCGGCACCGACCTGCGCGGCTGCGAGCTGGTAGTGCTGAGTGCTTGCGAGACCGGCCTGGGCGATATCCGTAACGGTGAGGGCGTCGCGGGGTTGCGCCAGGCGTTCCAACTGGCCGGGGCCCAGAGCGTGGTGGCGACGTTATGGCAGGTGCCCGACCAGCAGTCGGCGCAGCTGATGATCGGCTTCTTCGATCAGTTGGCGGCCAAGCAGGACAAGGCCGAGGCGCTGCGCAACGCCAAACTGGCGCTGATCAAGGCGCGGCGCGACCGGACGGCAGCGGCGCACCCGTATTTCTGGGCTGCCTTCACCGTGACGGGGCATTAAGCACCGGAGGTGCGCAAGCTATACTCGATGCTGGAAACTCTGACACCAGCCCGAAGCGCCAGCGAGGGGACGTCCCCTCGCTGGCGCTTCGGGCTGGTGTCAAACCGGCCCGCGTCGAGTATCCTTCGAGCAGTCAAACGCTGGGTTGCGGCATTACCTCTTGCCGCGAGTGCCGGCCGGCAAGGGCGTCCGCGATCAAGGTGTCCACGACCAGTTGGCCGACGTGATAAAACATCAGCGGCACGACGGCCAAGGGGTACGCCTCCTTGAAATAGCCCTCAAAGAGAAAAAGGGCGACAGGCAACGTTTTCTGGCTGCAAGCGAAGGCGACGGCGATCTGGCTGGGACGATCAAAGCGCAATCCCCGGCTGCTCCAGAAACCTCCGGAGAGAGCAGTCAGATGGAGGCCCACACAAAGGCCCGCGGTGACCAGCAGCCATTCGCCACGTACCAGCGCCACCCGTTGGGCCAGCTTCTCAAACACATCGACGGCAGTCCGCAGGATGATACTCAGGATGAGCAACTGCGACACGATGCCCAGCGCCGGCTTGTAGCGTGTGGCGGCGCGGGCAAGCGGCCCCAGTGCCCGGCTCATTTGGCCCAACCCTACAGGCAGCACCAGAACCAGCAACAGGCTACGCATCATGTCCGACGAATCGACGCGCACCTCAGTTCCGCTGCCCAGGGTTAGCCAGGCCGTGGTCGCCAGCCAGCTCGTGGCAGTGGTGAAAAGGATGACGAGCAGGGCGATCGCTTCGCGGCCACCGGCCATGCGCGTCCAGAGAACGGCCGAGGCGAGGGTGCAAGGCACACTGGCGGAGAGCAGCAAGCCGATGCGCAAATCGGCATCCGGTAACAGCGTTCCAGCCAGCCAGCCCAGAGCCGGCAAGGCGCCATAACTGATGCACACCGCCCACAAGGCCGGCAAGGGATGGAGCAAGGCGCTGAAGAGGCTGCGGCTCTCCAGCGTCCAGGCCATCAAAAAGAGTGCCGGAGCCACAACAGCACGCGGTTCCACCCAGCGGGTTGCCGGTTGCAGCCAACCGGGCCGCAGCCAGGCGAGCGCCAGACCGCCGAGCAGCAGCAGGAGAAACCAGCGCTTCCGCACGAATGACGAAACCCGAATGACGCATGACGAAAAAATGACCAATGTCGAATGACGAAGCCCGAAATACCGTCCAGGCAGCGGCCGGGCCGGTTCCTTTGTCCTTCGTGCTTCGTCATTCGTCATGCAGTCGTCATTCGACATTCGTCATTTGAGTTGGAGCTGCTGTGCTTGGTACAACCGTCCGGTCTTTTCGAGCGGAGTCAAATTCCCGGACAGGTTTTGGAGGAGATTCACGGCTGTGTCCCGTTGGCCGAGCATCAGGGCCGCTCGGGCTCGGTGCAGACGCGCGCTGGCAGCGGCGGCAACGGCCGAATGATTCTCCAGGAAGGTGTCCCACCAGTCGGCAGCGGCACGCCAGGCGATCTGGGCAGTTTTGCTGTCGGTCGCGGAAAGAGGTTTTCCAGCCTGCTGAGCACTGTCCAGTTTGGCCTGGCTGCGCTCGGCTTGCTCGTGCTTACACAACGCCAGGAGATACGTCGCTTCGGCGGCAAACGGCTCCGCCGCTGCCGCCTGGACCAACATCACCATCTCTTTGCTTCGCTTCCACAGGTCATCCACCTTGGCCTGCGCCGACGCCACGGCGCCCGTCCGCGCCCCAGGTCCACCCCCCTCGCGCTCGGCACGGATCAGCGTGGCGTAAGTCTCGATGGCCTGGGCACACCACTGCTCCACTTTTTGATCCAGACCCGTTTGTGCCTGAAGCATCGTCTTGTTGCGCTCGAGTTCGTCGCGCAGACTCACCAACTTGGTCGTGGCCTCGTCGAAGTGACCGTGGAGCATCAG
>JBGQLF010000470.1:0-7518 GCA_041499985.1 Gemmataceae bacterium | reverse complement strand
GCTGCTCAAGAACCTTGACGACGTGACGGCCACGCTGACCTTCACCAAGGAGGGACTGCGTGCCGTGCTGGTCATCGACCGCAAATAGAGTTTGCTGTCTCGGTCCCCAGGCGGCTCAGCTACCGACCCGATCCTGCGTACCCAGTACGCAGGATCGGGTCCGTGCAAGCCTAACTGTTGGACACCAACCAAGCCGCCGCCCTCGTCACGCTGGGACATCCTATGCGACAGCGTGTTCTGCTGTGCCTTCAGGCGGGCGACACCCTCGCGATCGCGGTTCCGGTCATCACCGAAACGCTTTCCGGCTATGCGATTCGCTAGGCTGACGATGCACAGCAGCGACCGTTTCCGGTATCGTGCCATAGCCGGCGGCAGTAAAATGGAGAAGTGCCTGGGGAAAACCCAGCCGCCAAAGCGCCGGCCAGTCCTCGTATGTTCGTGCCGGCATCAGCGTGCTCCGTTTCAGGAACCAGTCATGTTCCAACCCAGCCGGCGGGCAGCGTGCTGGCTTGCGACGAACATGGATTTCAGAACCTCGGTTGCACTCCTGCTTGCTTGCACAGCTGGTTGGCAGTGATTCGGTCAAGAATACGGTGCCTCTTAACTGGGATCGTCCTTTCCCCATTGGAGTAGATCGAGTGTTTCTTGCCTTCGCGCAGCAGAGAAAACCCGTTTTTCTCGAGATACTTGACCAGCTCACGGCGTTTAACGGACATATTATATCTCAATTTTGATCTGTTCGATGAGCCCTCCACCCACAGGGATTTCCTTGTGCTGCTGACGGTAGGCCGCGATCATTTCCTGGAGAGCATCCCGAAGAAGCTCTCGGCAGTTATCCAAGCTCTCCCCCTCGGTGATCACTTCCGGCCATTCGACCACCTGACCCATGTAGCCGGAAGAGATTCTCGTGTACTTGGCGGTGTAGGTTTTCAGCATTCGATCCCTCCTGGCTCCTGTTCTGTTGGACCTTGTAACCCAGTATGCGAGAATGCCGGCCCGGTCAACGGCATCCCGTGTTAGGCCCCGCTTACCCTCAATTTTGACTCCCGACCCTTTTCTCTCCCCGAGTTGGTCGGCCGAAGCGAGCGTCCGATAATGACCGATTATGTTTAACAGTCGATGCGGCTCTGCGGGCTGCCGGCGACATCTTCTTTTTGGGCCGCAGCCACTCGGCCAGGCCTGGAGAGGCTCCAGATACGCCCGCCCGCCCCGATGAGTACCCCGGCCCCCACAACTGCCCAGAACAGTGTCATGTGCTCCTGGACTACGCGGTCAACGGCTTCCTTGGTGAAGGGGTCGTTCAACTCGATGACCACGATCATGCTCGCGATGCAGCCGGCAGCGAAGCCGGCCCAGATAACCGAGAGAACGGGGCTCCACATGGCGCGAATAGCAGCGCGCTGCTGCTCCTCCGTCGGCTGCTTGCCCGCGCGGACGGACTGAATGATCGTGTGAACCATGAACCATAGAAACACGCCAGCGATTCCGACCAGGCCGAGAATGACAAGGATGTCGCTTTGCCTGATGGCCATCCGGACGAATGTAATGAACGCCCAGATCATCACGGGGATCACATACCAGCATCCAGCTCCCGAGGTCTCAATCAAAACGAGCGGTCGCTTCTCCATGGGGATGGCCTCCAGCTTTTCGGCAAGCCGAAAACATGGCCGGACGCGTGCGGCATCAAGCCAGCCGAACGTTAAGGAATCTATCCTGACGGCATTGGAAACACAGTTCTGAAACGTCATTGCATGGTCCCGCGCCTCGCGGGGGTTGGCAAGACAAAAGCGGGCAATCATCCTGTTCTGACTACACGATAGTCGATTTTCATGCTTGCTCCGCCACACGACATAATGTACCAACTGACATGCAAACTCTGTCGAAAACGTACATTTTCGGGCCGAAAGGACCCGCAAGAACCCGAAACTTTCCATGTCATAAGAATCCCAGCGGTCCTGTTTCCCCCGGGGACAGGAGCTTTCCCCCAAGGCAGCCATAGAGACAATCCCGCTAACCAGAGGGTAAGGAATCGCCTCTTTCCATTCGCCCGGTGACGCGAATCTGTATCCGCCGCGCCGCCACTTCGCTATCTTCCTTCTTGCCGCCACTCAACACTTCTTTACCATCCGTATCGGCCGTCACCATCAGGGCATCGATTCCCTGCGGCTTCATGTGCCACACGAGATCCACCGAGGTCCGCCCTTTCCTTGCATTTCTTTGCAAGTCGGCCGCGCTGAAGGTGTGCAACAAGCGTGAGAGTGAAATGAAAACAATGAATTCTCGTTCCCTGGGGCGCGGCGCGGCTCGCGGCTGTCCCACGGCTCCGTCTCGCCTGGACATTCGATGCATACAAATGTACACTAATAGGGGATTCCGGGGGGAACGGAGACGCCAAATCCACAAACTCAACCATCTCGTCGGAACGGCGTAGTTGGTCCTGTTCCCCCTCCGGTTGTCTTTGTCAGGAGAGAAGGAACATGCAAGCTCCCACACGCACCGCGTCGGGAAAACCCTCCTGGCGCAGCGAAGTCGATTCCCTGATGCGAGCTCTGGCCGCTCCCTTTGACGTCAGCCAGGTCCGCTTCAAGCCGGCGCTCGTGAGCGGCCATCGGGCCCTGGCCCTGGCCTACGTCGATGCCCGGGTGATCCAGGATCGACTGGACAACGTGCTCGGCGTGGACGGTTGGCAGGACAATTACGAGTGTTTGCCGGACGGCTCCGTGGTCTGCCGGCTCCAGCTGCGTCTGGGCGAGGGATGGATCACCAAGGTCGATGTCGGCGGTCCCAGTGAACAGCCCGACGGCGGCGACCGCATGAAAGCCGCGTTCAGTGATGCCCTCAAGCGGGCGGCGGTCAAGTTCGGCATCGGCCGGTATCTCTATCGACTGCCGAGCCAATGGCTGGATTACGATCCGCAGCGCCGCCAGTTCGTGCACACTCCGACGCTGCCGGCCTGGGCACTGCCCGCCCAGGAGACACCGGCGACGGCCAAGTCCGCCTCCAGCCCGCGCCGACCAGCCAGCGGAGCCGAGTTGCAGCAGCGGTTGCAGGACTACGATGCCCGGCTGGCGACCCAGGGACTGTGCGAGCCCGGCGAGCTCGTCCAGCATGTGCTCCAGGCTGGGATCCAGGCCGGTTACAAGTCCGATCTGGCGACCTGGTCTGGGGACGCCATCGCCTTGGCCGTGGAAGAGACCAAGGCTTTCGCCGACCAGGCACGTCAACGGGCTGCGAAACAAAAGGACGTGGCGTAACAGGCCACCAAGCCGGATGGCAAACCGCGCTTGGTGTACGGGTTGTCCGAGCCGACTTCAGCAACCGGTGTCACAAAATCACAGTTTCAACCGGAATTCCGTTGTTGTGTCGCAGCGCGCGTGGTATTTTCATGCTCATTCGGGCCGGACAGCGCCGCCTGGCTGTGATTCGCACCTATCTGCGTCCGGATCGTAGGGTCCTATTTTGCTGAGGGGGGTACCGCTATGGACCTGGTCCATGACGACCGCTATGTCGTGTTCGTCCGCACTCCGGACCATCCGGGGGAACGTCCCGATGGAACAGAACGAGCCTTGATCACGTGCGCCAGCTATGCGGAGGCACGTCGAGTACGCCGGGAAATCCATAACTCGTCGCGCGAGTGTACCATTCGCTACATCGGACCCGCTGGGGGTGGGGATTGACGAGGGACGGCGTGGAGCCTCGGCGAAACGGCCCGCGCCGCGCAAGCTTGACCGGGGCGAGCGTTCTTGGTCTGGGGAACCAGAAAAGGCTTGCCCGGCGACGCGGAGCGTTCTTGGGAGTGACTTCCAAGGTGTGGGCCGAGCGCCGGTTCCAGTGAGGTTCGATGCATGAGCCGTCCTGTTCGCGGTTGGACCGTCCACGGGATTGCACTGACGCTGCTGCTTCTGGCTGGCTGGTCCCCAGCAGCGGAAGCCGCCTCGCTCCATTTTCGCAACGAGACGTCGATGCCGGTGATCGTGCGCGGTGCCAACATCGTCAACCGCACGGTCCGTCTGGGGCAGCCGCACCTGGTGCAACCGGGTGAGACCTGTTCGGATCCGATCCTGTTTCCCGGCAACAAGCTGATCACCATCTACGATGCCAAGCAGCCCAGCCGGCTCCTCTATCAAGGCACGATTCCATGCGCTGGCACCGATCAGTTCTTCGCCATTCAGGTGGCAGAACCACGGCCTGATGCCCCCAAGAGCCAGAAGCCAGCTCCTCCTGAAGTTAAACTCGAGCCCGTTCCTCCGCCGCCGCCGAAACGGTGATTCGCAGAGGACAGAAGACAGAGGACACAGGACAGAGGAAGACAGTCGGCGTCGGGGATGCAGAGCAATAGCATCTTCTCCGGCTGTCCTCTGTCCTCTGTCTTCTGTCCTCTTCTGTTCCAAGCGATTCAGCGCCACCTGGTTGCGGCCATTCCCCCGAACGAGTACAGTGATGCGTACGTGTACCTTCCCCGACATGCTCGTACTCCGCGCATCGCCTGTTGGCTCCCGCCGAGAGACGATCGCCGTTTAGCCGAAAGCCGATCGCTGATGAACCTCGCTGCGCCGCCGCTTGTCCAGACCCCAACCCGTGTCCGCTACGGCGTGCTGGGCTTCGCCTGTTCGCTGTCGATGATCACCTACCTGGACCGGGTTTGCTTCGGCGCGGCGGCTTCCGACATCGTCCGCGACCTGAACCTGACCAGTGAAGCCGACCTCCGTTGGGCGTACGCGGCCTTTACCTTTGCTTACGCCGTGTTTGAGGTCCCCAGCGGCTGGCTCGGCGACGTCTTTGGCCCGCGGAGGACCCTGATTCGCATCGTGTTGTGGTGGTCGCTGTTCACGGCCCTAACAGGCTTTGTCGGCCTCCGCGCGGGCACCTTGGTCCTCGGTGGGCTGGGCACGCTCGTAGTCATCCGCCTCCTGTTCGGCATGGGCGAGGCCGGGGCCTATCCCAACATCACGCGCGCCTTGCACAACTGGTTCCCGTTCACGGAGCGTGGCCTGGCTCAGGGGGCCGTGTGGATGTCTGGCCGGCTCATGGGCGGCCTGACGCCGCTCATCCTGGCTTTGTTGCTCACCGGCGTCGGTCGGAGTACTTCCGTCACCGAAACCGGAGAAACAGTGGTCAGCTACCTGTTCCCTCCCCTGTTGTACTGGCGCTCGGCCTTTTGGGTCTTCGGGGTGCTCGGTATCTTTTGGTGCATCCTGTTCAGCCTGTGGTTCCGCAACCGTCCCGAGGAGAAAACGGGCATCAACGCCGCGGAGCTGCATCTCATCCGTGCCGGTAAAGTGGGTCAAGAAGCTGGCCATGCCCACGTCCCGTGGGGACGGCTGCTGACGAATGTCAACTTGTGGACCCTGTGCTTGATGTATTTCTGTGCGTCCTACGGCTGGTATTTCAACATTACCTACCTCCACCGCTTCCTTGAGCAGCAGTACGCCGTGGATCCCGCCAGCCTGGTGGGAGCGATCTACAAGGGAGGGCCGCTCTGGTTGGGAGCGCTGGCTTGTCTGGCGGGCGGCTTTCTCACCGACCGATTCATCCGTCAAACCGGCAATCGGAAGTGGGGCCGGCGCCTGTTCGGGGTGATCGGCCATGGCCTGTGCGGGCTGTGCTACCTGGCGTGCCTGGCTGCTCCCAGCGCGTTCGCCTTCTTCCTGGCCATCTCCCTGGCGGCTTTCTTCAACGACCTCACCATGGGGCCTGCCTGGGCTGTCTGTCAGGACATCGGCCGGCGCTATGCCGCTATTGTCGCCGGTTGCATGAACACCATCGGCAACCTGGGCGGTTTTGTCGCCAACCTAGTGACCGGCGAGATCCTGGCCCGCGCGCTGGACTCCTACGCCACGGCCCACGGGGTTGCCGCCAGCGACCTCAGTGCCGCCGACAAGGCGGCGGGTCTGCTGCCTGGTTACCAGATCAACTTTGTCAGTTTCATGATCGTCTATCTGCTCGCGGTCCTGCTCTGGCTGCGCATCGACTCGACCCAGCCGGTGGTGCCGGAGGATGCGGCCTGACACAGCCGTGGCACACCAACCTCTTCCGCTGCTGGAGTAGAGGTAGAAACAGGTGACGAAGTGACTTCCGAACACCACGGACGTAGAATGATTTGTGATCCGTGCCACGCGACTGGGGAGGGTTGGGATGAATGCCGAGACGATTCGAGAGTTGGTGCGCCGGCAGCCGTTTGAACCGTTTGAAATTCGCATGACGAACGGTGACGTTCACCACGTTCGCCACCCCGAGATGGTTATGATCGTCGGTCGACGGCTGGTTGTCGGTTACCCCGACACCGAACGCATTGCGATCCTCTCCCTGGTGCATGTCACAGCGATCGACATGCCCCAGATGGCTTGATCGCTCCCCGCTCCCCAGCCCTGCTTCTTCAAAATGTGGCACCTGCGCTTGCCGGAGATCGGTTTCACAGCTCGATCTCTTGCAGTTCCGCGTCCACGGCTTCGGCCTTGACGTGGGCCGCGGCCGTTTCGCCAGCCACTTCGAGCCACAGCGCGGCGGCTTCGCGGATGTTGGCCAAGGCTTCGTCGAGTGTCTCGCCTTGCGAATGACAGCCTGGCAGGGCCGGCACGCTAACCGAGTATCCCCCCCGGCTTCCGGGCGAACGAGAACCTTCAGTTTCATGGCTGCCTCCTCGTCCTCATTCTAACCAAGAGGACGAGGACCGTCGAGTTGACTACCGGAGCCGGGCGACATGCTCTTGAGCCTGCGCGAACATCATCTCGGCCTCGTAGTACCGGCCTGCTTGGCTGAGAAAAGTGCCTAGCTGATTCTGCCCGAACGCCAGCAGCTGCCGATAGACGGGCATGGTGGGACATTCCACAACCAGCTTCTCCAGGACGTCCAGTGCCTGGCCCAACAGTTTCTCCGCCTCGGGCACGCGCTTACGCTCGCCCAGCATACGGCCGTAGTGGATCTGGACGAGGGCCAGGGCGGATTGGTGGCCCGGCACGGTCGGAAATTCCGCCGTCATCCGCTCGAAGACACCGAGCGCGTGGCGGTAGGCGTCCTCGGCCTGGCTGGTCTGGCCCTGGCCCTTGGCGATTTCCGCCCAGAGATAGTAGGCCTGCCCGGCTAGCAGCCGTCGCATCGGCTCCGTCCCCTGGGCTGTTTTCGCCAGCGCCTCCCAGGCGCGGTCGCCCAAAGCGTAAAGGCGCCGGGCGGCGGCGTTCAGAGTCGCGGCATCCTGGCTGCTCATTTGCTGGAGGAGCTGCTCGATCTCGGCCT
Source organism: Gemmataceae bacterium (assembly GCA_041499985.1). GTDB lineage: Bacteria > Planctomycetota > Planctomycetia > Gemmatales > Gemmataceae > JBGQLF01. The sequence continues at coordinate 285 of JBGQLF010000470.1, read as the reverse complement.
CGAACTCTGCGGCCGGCGATGCTTTTTGGTCCGGTTCCATCCACACCGCAACGGCGTCGGCTTGCGTAAACAGGGGATCCGCCTGCGAATCCGCGGCCGCGGTGGCGGGCTCAGCGGATGTTGGTGGAACAACCTCGTCGCCAGGTGCCCGTGTTTCCGGGGTGTCCGCCGAGGCCGATTCTTCGGGAGAAGCCTGGACCGCGGTCGCTGCACGCAATTGTTCGATCTGGGTTTGCAGGGCTGCGCGGTCCTGTTCGAACTGGCGCTGGGCCGCATCCAGCTGCT